>JAFAEW010000014.1 GCA_023423835.1 Bacteroidota bacterium
TCGTCAATAAGGTCACTGTTCAGGAGTTGAATGATCAGGCTCCTGCTTCCAATCAAAATCGGATTTCGCGGTTGTTGTTTCAGCTCTGCTATTTCCTCCTCAAGCGGTTTAGTTGCGATTTTTGCGGTTTCCCAGTTTGACTCTTTCAAAGTGCCGGAGAAAACGAGTTTTGGAATCCTGTCGATCGCCACTGCGAAGTCGTCCATCGCTTTGTCACCGGAGGGATTGTGTAACAAGGTTTTCCAGAATTCCATTAGCTGATAAGTTACCCTGCCGTATAAGATATTACCGGCACTGTTTATAAGGTCGGTATAATGTTGATGTAGCTGTTCATCCACCACTCCGGCGGTATGGTCGCAAATACCATCAACGGTCATATTAATCGCAGCAATTACTTTTCTCATAATAATTTATTTCAGTAAGGAAGGATTTTTCCGTTTCACTTTCCGTTCTGAAGTCAGATGATATCTGTTGCAGTTCCTGACGATTCGCTTCAGGAAATTTTTGCCTTCCTGCACAGTTTGTCTCAAAGTTCAATTGTCCGTTCTATGTTTATTTGTTCCAGAAAGGTGTCATCGTGCGACACAACTATCAGTGTTCCCTGATATTCATTGATGGCTGTCGTCAAAATTTCCACATTTTGAATGTCTATATTATTTGTCGGCTCGTCGAAGATAATAATATCAGGTGATTTACTGTTTATGGTAAGGCAACAAAGCAGCAGCCGCATTCTTTCGCCACCACTCAATACAGCACAACGTTTGTCCCAATCTTCTTTTGCGAACAAAAAGCGGTTGAGCCGGATTTTTATCTGGTGTTCCTCCAGGGCAGAAACATTGAATTGTTGGGCTTGCTCGTAAACGCTCAGATTGTTGTCGAGTAAGGAATAGTCCTGGTCAACATAAACTGATTTTGCGTCTGCCCGGTAAACTGTTCCTGTTTGCGGCGCGATCCGTCCCAAAATGAGTTTTATCAAAGTTGTTTTTCCGGAGCCGTTTCGTCCGTTTATGGCAATTCGTTCGCCACTCGCAACTTGAAAATTCAGATTTTGTTCCCAAAGCATCCGTGAGCCGTAAGTAAAATTCAGCTCTGTTGCTTTAAACAAAATTTTCCCTTTGTGTAAAGCGGGCTTATCGAAACCAAATTTCATTTTGTCAATGTCGGGCCGGAAAGAACGAAGTTCCTGCAGGTCTTGTGCAATCCCTCCGATTTTTTCTGTGTGCACATTTTTCAGCTTTGACGTGCTGTTTTCTGCCTTGTTCCGCAAGGTATTCAACATGATGCGGGCCACTCCTGCTTTTTCTTGTTTGCCTTTTCCACGACTGTCCAATTTTTGTTGTCGTTCAAGGGTTTCCCTTTCTTTTTCTTTGGCTTTGCGCAATGCTTTTTCCTTGCTCTGAATGTCTTCACTTAAAGCATTATTTTCAATTTCCTTTTGTTCTTTGTAAAAATCGTAGTTACCGCCAAAGGCTTTAATTCCGTGTTTGCTTAGTTCAAAAACGGGATTTAAAAGGTTAAGCAATTTTCTGTCGTGGCTTACAATCATCAAACTGCATTTTGTTGTTTGAATGAAATCGTAAAGCAATTGCCTGCCGGCACTATCTAAATGATTGCTCGGTTCATCTAACAATACCAGATCGGGTTGATGAATAGAAATTCCGGCAAGAAAAGCCTTTGTTTTTTCTCCGCCGCTCAGAACTTTCATTTTTTGTGACAGATCCAATTCGTTTAATTGCCAATAATTCAGCGCTTCTTTGCAGCGGTCTTCTATCGTCCAATCATCATTCAATGAATTGAAATTTTCTTCGCTGGTATTGCCATTAAGAATTTCTTTCAATGCCTTCAATTTGTCTTCAATGCCCAAAGCCTGTGCAATTGTGAGATGGTTGAATTGACCGAAAATTTGCGGAACATAACAGGCGGCGTTTTCGGTAATTATTTGGCCGTCCGAAGGTTGAAGTTCGCCTGCAATAATTTTCAGCAAGGTCGATTTTCCTATTCCGTTATTGCCGATTAAGGCGGTCTTCTGATGATTATTTACTGTAAGATTGAGGTCGCTAAACAGTAAATCCTTGTTTGGGTGTGTATAGGAAATGTTTTGTAGAATGAGCATAATTTCTTTCGTTGATGATTAAACAATGCGACGGCCTGTTTGGAGTGGCTGTTCTGATTTGGCTGAAAGAAATTATTGTATCCATTTTGTCCTAAAATCTTGAGGCTGCAAATATAAGATTTTTATGTTTTTCCGGCGATTGTTTGCAATCGGCTTCGACCTGGTTGTGCGTTAATCGGCAGAACGAAAATCATTTACATGCTTTAAAAACAGGAGAAATTCCTATAACGGCGGAACTTGCCGCAGCCGGTAATTTATCCTACTTCAGATAGCACTTCCGATTCTTACAATTTTATGTGAACGTATTTTTTCAATTTTATAGAAAATTAACGCAGGTAATCAATCGGCACTTCCATCGTCATCTGGAAGCACAAAGTTTCCGGCGGTTTTAAAAGATCAGAATGAGAGATCGCAAACGGAAGTCCGCAGAATACGATTATCTGACGCAACCTTTATTTTAAATCGCAATACAAACATGCAACACTTCTTCTATAAATTAATTCCGCCAAGGCCTGATTTTCATTTGAATCAAACTGAAAGAGAAAAGGTGATCATGCAACAACATGCTGCTTATTGGAACGCATTAACCGCGGAAAAGAAAGCCATCGTTTATGGGCCTGTTTTTCATGAAGACGGCGTATTCGGAATCGCAGTAATTGAAGTTGCTGCTGCTGAGGAAGCCGGGGAAATCGCGAGGAATGATCCTGCCGTCGCGTCAAAACTAAACATCTATGAACTATCTCCTATGATAATTGGGTCAAGCAAAACTAAAATTGATAAAAATATGAAATCCGAAAATTTCAATTGCATATTGAATGTAGAAGCGCCGGCAGCCAAAGTATTTAACGACATCAACCACGTTTCTGAGTGGTGGATAAAAAATACTACCGGTGCGTCCGAAAGCCCTGACGGAAATTTCACCGTGCATTTTAAAGGTCCGTTTGTCGATTTTAAAATCATTGATTTCCTCCCAAACAAAAGAGTCGAGTGGCTGGTTACTAACTGCGATCTGCCCTGGTTGAAAGACCGCAAAGAATGGAATGGTACCAAGGTCGTTTTTGAAATTTCTGAAAAAAATAATTCCACTCAAATTCATTTTACGCACGTTGGTCTTGTTCCGGAAATTGAATGTTATGAAGGTTGTGTAAAAGGCTGGAATCAATATGTAGTGGGAAGCCTGCAAAAATTAATAACTGAAGGAAAAGGACTGCCCGGATAAAATGACAAACGTTATGACAGCAATAAAACGGGTAATCTGTGTTCTTTTGAGCTTCGCGACAGTTTCAACATTTGGGCAGCGCAACAAGGAGTTTGAAGAGATCTTTCAAAAGTTTGCGGATGGTTATACAAAAAGAGATACCTCACAAGTAGAAGCGTTTGCAAATGAACTTTGCACCGGAAATATACAAATCATTGGAACAGGTGATGAAGAATGGATACAGGGAATTGAGGCCGCAAAATCGCTTTTTAGGAATGACTGGCTTTATTGGTTTGGCCTCAGGGTGGATACGGCAACGTTAGATGTGACAGCGATCGGCAATGCCGCTTTTTTCAGGATCAAGGGAACAGCTTTTATGACATTTCCCAATAAAGAAACCGCCTATGATTTTGCCTGCAACAGGCTGCAACAAATGGTTGGGAAAGAAAAAACGAACCGGGGTAAATTGTTATCTTATTCGAGCGAAGCCGCAGAGTTGATCAGGCAAATAGAAAGCGGCGGTTTAGAGATAAAATATGAAATAAGAATTTCCGGCGGATTGATTCAACAAAATGGAATATGGTTGTTTAATCAACTGGTATTTTCATTCCCTTATCCAATGAGCAGAAAATAAAAAGTGGAATGGAAGGCGAATTATTTTGCGCAATGGTTCTTTTTCCGAATAGATAAAATGCTTCTTTCGACTTTGAATTGTACACGAAAAACCGGGATCGCAGGACGTTGAAATAGCCGGAGAAAACTGCATCCGGTATGAGGTCCGGCGTAATTTTATAACATCGGGTGCAGCATCGCTTCAATTCATTTTCGTTGCTAACTTCCGGCTCAAATCAGCAGAATGTTTGCTGCTCCGATAGCAGGTTCTGCAATGAAAACACTGATGAAACAAATTGCGGATTTTACCGAAATCCAGCCGTTGCCACGGTTTGATAAGGTCATTTCCTGATCGCTCTATCCTTAAAAAACAGGATTTCTACTCGCTTTTAAGCGAAAATTCCGGTAACTTTCATCCATTCTTTATTGAAAGCCATCGTCAAACCGGATCGAATGAAAATTCGCAATAAAATCACGGAAGCTCCTGTTCCTGCCGAAAAAAAGGGGTTGGAAAGCCTGGAGGACAAATTATTGCGCCACCGGTTAGCCGAATTTGAAAAGGAAAAAACCATTCTTCTTGATCTGAGCGATGCGATCATCAAAGTGCGGAAAAAAGATGATCTCATTAAAGTGTTTGCTTCCAAATTAAAAGGACTTTTCTATTTTACGCATGCGGTTATTTCCCTGATCGATAAACAAAACAAAACCTATTACCCGTTCTTGTTTGACACTTCCGCCATGCATATCAGGCACCGTTCGGAATTGCCGAATTTATTGCTGAATCAATATTTCCTTGACGATCCGTTCATAGGAATGACTGAGGGTAGTGAAACGCCGGTCGCTTTTCTTTTAGACGACATCATGGATAAGCCCGGCATTCCTGCATTTCTCCAGGTCAATTATGAAACGGGAATTAAGCAGGCGATGATCGTGAAGCTTAAAAATAAGATGGAAACGATTGGTTTTGTGTTAATCTATTCCGACAAGAAAACGGCCTTTCCGGATGAATTCAAAAATGTTTTGCATGCGATTTCGCCGCTCCTGGCGAATGCAGTGGCCAATATTATTGCCAATGAAGAAATAGGGAACAAAGAAAAAGAAAAATCATTCCTGCTCGACTTCAGCCATGAAATTGCGGGCGCAAGGACAAAAAATGAATTGAGCAAGGCTATTCACACGGCGTTAACAAAGTTAAGCGAGGTTAGGGCTTATTTTATAAGAGTGATCAATGAAGACGGCATTACGATGAGCCCTTTCATGCATGACGATGATGTGTTTTACATCGAAGATCCTCAGTTTAAAAAACTTCTCGAAACAAAAATTTCCATTGATAAAGGCATAACAGGGCGAGTGATGCGCGCCAGTGGCCCTGTTACGATTGATTTTGCAGAGGAAGTGAAGCAGGGCAACACCGATCATTACATCGAATTTTGGAAAGGACTCGGACCCCAAAAATCTTTATTCCAAAAAATGATTGGCGCTTCTTTGGGCATTGGTGATAAGAAATCGGCGGTTCTTTGGGTGATCACACCACAAATGAATAAAACACTTTTTGATGGAATCTGCGCACAAATTTCCGTTGCCCTGGCCAACATTCAAGCCAACGAAGAAATTGTGAAACGTGAGCAGGAAAAATCTTTTCTTCTCGATTTCAGCAATGATATCGCTGCCGTCAGAACGAAGGATGATCTGGAACTGGCCATCAATAAAGTAGTTCAGAAGGTGCTGCATATTAACCTCACCATGATCAGGTTGATCGACGAGGATGGCATTCATCTTACGCCCTATATTTATGATAAAACCGCGGCTTATACACGCGATGAAATTTATGAAAAGCTATTCTCTGCAAGGCTTACCATACATGAAGAGCTGACTGAAAGAGTATTACTGAGCAACAATCCTGTTGTCTTCAATATTGAAGAGGAAGAAAAAATGGGCAACAAAGCACCTTATCTTTTTCTCTGGAAGTTGTCCGGTTATAAAAACGCTTATGGTGCACCGTTGCGTGTAGGCAATACTGACCTCGGCACGTTGTGGCTACTGACCAATGATTTGAACCTGTCGCTGCTGAAAGGCATTTGTTCACAAATATCTACCGCTATTTTCAATATTAAAGCGAATGAAAAAATACTGGCTTTTCAACAATCGCTGAAAAATGAAAATGTGCATCTTAAAGAAGAGATCAAAACGATTTATAATGCTGCTGATATTGTGGGCAACGATCCCGAAATGCAACGTGTATACGACCTGATTTCGTTGGTGGCACCGTCGAATTCAACGGTGCTTTTATTGG
This sequence comes from Bacteroidota bacterium, assembly GCA_023423835.1. Classification (GTDB taxonomy): domain Bacteria; phylum Bacteroidota; class Bacteroidia; order Chitinophagales; family Chitinophagaceae; genus JAFAEW01. The sequence continues at coordinate 6,217 of JAFAEW010000014.1, forward strand.
GCGAAACCGGGACCGGAAAAGAATTAATTGCGCGAGCCATTCATAATTCTTCGCCGCGAAAAGATCGGTTGATGATAAAGGTGAATTGTGCGGCCCTGCCTTCCAATCTCATTGAAAGCGAACTTTTCGGACATGAAAAAGGCGCTTTCACCGGCGCGATTGAACAACGCATCGGTAAATTTGAATTGGCCAACAAGAGCACTTTGTTTTTGGATGAAATTGGCGAAATGCCTCTTGAAACGCAGGTAAAACTTTTGCGCGTTATTCAGGAACGGGAATTGGAAAGGGTCGGTGGAAAAAATACTATTAAGGTCGATGTAAGAATCATCGCGGCCACGAATCGCAACCTTGAAGAAGAAATAAAAGCAGGGCGCTTTCGTTCAGATTTGTATTATCGGCTCAATGTATTTCCTGTCAATCTTCCGCCGCTCCGAAAAAGAGTGGAAGACATTGAACCGCTGGCTGATTTTTTTCTTGCCCGATACAGCAGGAAAACGGGAAGAAAGATCAGCGCTATTTCTGCCAACGTTTTGAAAGAATTAAGGAGCTATGCGTGGCCGGGAAATGTAAGAGAACTTGAACACCTAATTGAGAGAAGTGTTTTGCTGTCGCGTGAAAATGTATTGAATGAAATTCAATTGCCTAAGAGTAATGTAGCAGTAAACGAACATTCTTTCGATATTCCTAATTTGCCGCTTCGCGAAGTGGAACGCAATTATATTATTGAAACCCTAAAACGATGCGAGGGTAAAATTGCGGGTACCGGCGGCGCTGCAGAAATATTGGATATTCCTTCCACCACCCTTCATTCAAAACTGCAAAAACTGCGAATTTCAAAAGCAGATTACTTTGTAAAAAAAGACTAACCCCTTACTCCCCACGTGATTTTTTCAAAATGGTACGGGCCATTTGCAGCCTGACTTTTCAAGTGATGAAAGTGTTTTCCATTTCCCACCTTTCTCTTTTCTATAAACCACGCTATTTAGTGCCTTCTTTCGCCGATCCTCGAAATACAGTGGATGAACAATCGATTCAACTTCTATAACTGTTTAATAAGCAAAACGTTATGCGGCGGCACGTTGATTGGAAACCCGATGTTGTCTTTCGTAACGAGGGTCAAACTTATCGGGGGACAAAAAAGCAAACAGCATTTCAAACAAAAAAAAATCAAACAAAATGAGCATCCCGTCTACATTTCCTGAGACCAAAATTTTGGATTACAGCACCGATCCCAGGCTCAGTAGAGAAGTAAAAGAATTTTTGAAAAAACTGAACGGCTCAGGTGCACCGCCGATTGAATCGCTTTCACCAATTGAAGCACGAAAGGTTTTATCCGATGCGCAGGCCTCTGTAAAGGTTGATCTATCAGGCATTGAAGAATCAGAGAAAATTATTGAGGCTGATGGATACACGATAAAATTAAACGTCTTAAGGCCTTCCGGCAAGAAGGAAATACTTCCTGTTTTTATGTTCATTCATGGTGGAGGCTGGGTTCTTGGCGATTTTCCCACACATAAAAGAATGGTGAGAGACCTTGTGGTTTTGTCCGGCGCTGCCGCTGTATTTGTAAACTATACACCTACGCCCGATGCCGTATTTCCGCAGGCAATCAATGAAATTTATGCCGCTACCAAATGGATATCTGAAAATGGAAAGGAAATAAATGTGGATGGAAAAAGGCTTGCTGTTGTAGGCAATAGTGTCGGCGGAAATATGACAGCCGTAACTGCTATAAGGGCGAAAGAAAACGGCGGCCCGGAAATTAAATTGCAGGTGATGATGTGGCCGATTGTGGACGCGAATTTCAATACAGATTCTTATCGGCAATTTGGCAAAGACCGCTTTCTCAGTAAGTCTCTAATGAAGTGGATGTACGATATGTACATTAAGGATCCTGAAAAACGTAAAAACATTTATGCATCGCCCTTGCGGGCAAATCTTCAAACATTAAAAGGATTGCCACCGGCATTGATCCAGGTTGCTGAAAGCGACATACTTCGTGATGAAGGCGAAGCCTATGGCAGAAAACTCGATGAAGCAGGCGTGCCGGTAACCTGCGTTCGCTACAACGGAATGATCCATGACTTCGGGTTATTGAATGGACTGGCTACAGTGCCTGCGGTGGGTTCCCTGTTTGTTCATGCTGCAGCAGAATTAAAAAAATACCTCGCCTGAAATTCTTTTAGGAAAAGCTTTCCAAAACATTTATTCATCAATAAAAAACAAAAACCATGTTTACAATTAGTCAAGTTACAAAAGGCGCCGTGATTGCGCTGTCAATGGCCGCTGTTATTCCCGGCATTGTCAATGCACAACCAGTTAGAGAAGGGATTAAAAATATTGTCCTCGTGCACGGCGCTTTCGCCGATGGCTCCAGTTGGGCAAAAGTGATTCCTTTACTTCAGGCAAAAGGCTACAATGTTTTTGCCGTGCAAAATCCTTTAAGTTCTCTGGAAAATGATGTAGCAGCCACTAAAAGAGCAATTGCTGCAATGGATGGCCCGGTCTTTCTGGTAGGACATTCTTACGCCGGCGTTGTTATCACCGAGGCAGGAAATGATCCGAAAGTGAAAGGGCTTTTATACGTCTGTGCCTTTGCACCCGACGATAATCAATCGTTAACAGATGTAGCAAAAGATTTTCCGCCTGCTCATGGAAATACCGCTGTGCAGTTAAGTCCTGCAGGATTTTTATCGCTTTCTTCAAAAGGAATTCATGAAGATTTTGCACAGGATCTGCCAGAGGCCGAAAGAAATGTAATCTTTGCCACCCAGGGTGAATGGGGCGCAGAATGCCCTACAGCAAAGGTTTCTACAGCTTCATGGAAAAATAAGCCCACCTGGTTTATTGTAGGAACCAATGATCACATGATCAATCCCGACCTGGAAAGAGAAGAAGCAAAGCGAATGAAAGCTACTACGATCGAATTGAAATCAAGCCATATTCCCATGGTGTCACAACCGAGGAAGGTAGCAGATTTTATCATCGCAGCCGCTCAGAAATTATGAACATGAAATGATGGTGGTGTTGGCCCTTTATGGTCAACACCATGTATCGCGAATGATTTTCATTTCGCAAAAAAATATTCTGTTGCACCAGGAAAATGATAACCCTTATCAACCGTCTTATCCGGCGAATAGTTAACTGATTTTTTTCGACGAAAGTTTTTTTGAAAACAGTTGGATCCGACCCCGGAATTCAAACAGGGATTATTTAACCATCAAATATTTAAAAATGAAACAAAGATTAAACGTACTTGAAAAAGGACAAAAAGCATTAAGAACACTTTATGGCATCGGTGCCTATATGAAAGATTCACCGGTAGAAAGGCCACTCCGTGAACTCATAAATTTCAGGGTATCACAAATCAACGCCTGCGCTTACTGCCTTGATATGCATTATAAAGATTCGCGTGCCAATGGCGAAACGGAACAACGCTTATATGGACTGAGCGCATGGCGCGAATCGCCTTACTACACTGAACGCGAAAGAGCAGCATTGGCCTGGGCGGAAGCAGTGACCAAATGTCAAGTTCCGGATGAAGTTTATGAAAAGGCGAAAGAATATTTTTCTGATCAGGAATTGATAGATCTGACTTTGGGAGTTACTACTATCAACACCTGGAACCGCATCAACCTTGCTTTTCCGAATGAGCCGGGCAGCTACCTGGTGGGAGCATCCCGGATAGCAGAAAATAAAAGTACTGTAACCGTATAGGTAGTAATTGAAAAAATAAAATATGAAAATCGTGGTAATAGGAGGCAGCGGCTTTATCGGCTCAAAGCTGGTTAACGAACTTCGCAGGTTTGATCATACAGTCATAGCGGCGTCATCCAATGCGGCAGATTATTCCAATGCAGAACAACTTCCGGAAATGCTGAACGGTGCGCAGGTGGTACTTGATGTGTCAAATGCACCTTCAACAGACGACGAAGAGATGATTGATTTCTTTCAAAGATCGGGTTACAACCTGATGGCTGCCGAACTGATTGCCGGTGTGAAGCATCACATTACCTTTTCATTCGTTGGTGTTGAAAAGCTGCAAAACAATGGTTTTTTTAAGGCAAAGAAGATGCAGGAAAATTTGGTGAAAGATTCGGAAATCCCTTACACCATTTTGCAGGCTACTCAATTCTATGAACTGGTGCGTGGCATTGCCCAATCGGCAACTGTAGGGGAAGAAATACGAATCTCAGATGCCAAAGTTCAACCGGTTGCATCTGATGATGTAGCAGCAATCGTGTCAGATATCAGTGTCGGTAAACCTTTAAACATCACGGTACAGATTGCCGGTCCCGAGCGGTTTTCATTGAATGAGCTTCTAAATATTTTTCTGGAAGAAACAAAGGATCCGCGGCAGGTGATAGTAGACAACCACGCACTTTATTTTGGCGTAGAGATAGAAAATGAATCCCTTCTTCCGGATAGAAATGCCATAACCGGGAAGACGAAGTTCAGGGACTGGCTTCGGGCGAAGGAAAAATAAATATCCTTCCAAACCTTCAATAGCAAAGGTTTCAGGCAATCGAATTCACGATGAAAGCCTTTTTTAATACTAAAAATAAAATTTATGCAAACAAATTATCTCACAACAGCCTGGCAACGCGAGCCAGAAGATGGAGATCCGTCGATCAGCATTCGCGAATTGATTTTTCCAGTGGTTGAAACAAATACTCAGGAAGGCGATGAGTTCCTCGATGATAAAATCCGCATCAGGGATCAGCCTTATGAAGGCAAACAATAAACAAATTGTTCCTCGTCTTAAAACGAAGATGACGGGTGACAGATCGTTGAGGCGGCTGTAATGGATGTGTACTTTCCACCCGTTCGTACACCAATACAACCTACGCCTGTGCTGGATTTTAGTAAAACAGGTCAGCTACACAACGATAAGACGGGCAGAACAGTTCAAAAAAATGTAATCATTTATCTCACAACGGTTCTATTAGAACCAATTAAAATCAAACGAAATGAAAATAGTAGTAATCGGCGGCACCGGCCTTATCGGATCAAAAACCGTTAGTAAATTGAAAAACCTGGGCCATGAAGTGGTGGCTACATCGCCCGAAACAGGCGTTAACACGATAACAGGCGAAGGTCTTGCTGAAGCCTTAAAAGGAGTAGACAAAGTGGTAGATGTGGCAAACTCACCTTCATTTGCAGATGATTCTGTAATGGAATTTTTTAAAACATCAGGACACAATCTTCTGGCCGCAGAAAAAGAAGCAGGCGTAAAGCATCACATTGCGCTTTCTATCGTGGGCGCCGACCGTCTTCCAAACAGCGGCTATCTCCGTGCAAAAGTAGAGCAGGAAAGGCTCATCAGAGAGTCCGGGATTCCTTATACGATCTTACATTCCACCCAATTCTTCGAATTTGCAGGTGGTATTGTGAAGGCGGGCACAGTTGGTGATACCATTCATTTATCATCCGCATTGTTTCAGCCCATTGCTTCTGATGATGTGGTTGATGCGATAGTTGCACTTACTTTAAAAGATCCTGTAATCGGCGTTGTTGAAATTGGCGGGCCTGAAAAAATTGGAATGGATCAGTTTGCAAAAATATATCTCGATCGGAAGCAGGATCACCGGCAGATAGTTGCCGATCCAAAAGCACTTTATTTTGGAACTGTGATCAATGACCGGTCGTTGGTGCCAAAAGACAATGCGAGGAAAGGTAGCATTCGGTATGAGGACTGGATTCGCATTCCCGGAAACTTAAGATAACAAGATTTTCGACCATTTTCAAGAGCAGATTGGCAACGCCGGTCTGTTCTTGTTTGACGGTTCTATTTTGATTAGTATTTTAAAGAATTAAAACCCTTTCGATCATCATTTATTTCACTCAAAACAGTCGCAACTTATCCGGCATAGGATAATCAGTTGGAATTAAATTTAATTTAAAAGGAACTCCTTGAAAGTCCAGTTCTGATAATTTTAAATCCATAAGGCCATTATCAATGCAAAACATAATCGCGATTTTGAGACCGAATCAAAAAGTTGAACCGGTTATAAGTTGATTGTTTCCTGTCAACAGCCGTGTGCGCCATCGCGAGGTTTGCATAGGCCCAGAAAAGATGTTCTTTTACTGTTTCTTTGATCTGTTTTGCCATTAGCTTCAGCATTAAGGAACAAGCAAATTTAAGAACACTTCTTTCAAATAATGGTTTATAACTAAGGGGTTATCAGTTTCTTGCAATCAAGCCTCTTCTGAAAGCAGTTGTTTATTTGTCGGGCAGTCCCCATTTTTCAACCAATTCTGCATTTAATCCGCCTTCTCTCCCGTTCGGTTTGCCTTTGCCTGTCTCAATAAAATTTTTCAGGCTGCCTTGTATATAGCTTGTCCACGCCTCATTACACACCTCGTAGCATTCACAATCCGGTGTCAAACCTTCATGTGTAAACAAAATTTTAGTTTCGTCCCCCTCTGTTGATAGATCAAAATTCAATTTGCTGTTAATCCACTCCGTTTTGTTTTTGGTGAAATTAAATTCATTGTCAGTTATCAGGTAAACCAACTTTTTTCCTTCGATTGCTTCAATTAGTTTCAGTTTGCATAAGTGAACTTCCCGGTAATGATAGAGAAATGATTTATCCAACTCGTCCGTGCTGCCCTCGATTTCTTCAGACCACCATCCCCTGAAATTCTTAATAGCATTAAATGCTGTCTTAGCGTCTTTCCTAACAGTAATCGTTGTGCTGTAATTCTTGTTTTCCATTATTATAAGTGAATTTTTATTTTGAAATTTATTTTTGATGCCGGATTGAAATTCTAAGATTAAGAATAACGACGGGTAAGTGTTCATCGGTTTCTCAATTTTTCGGCAAGCGCTTGCAGATATTGCGTCCACGCTGTTGAACATTCCTGATAGCATTCGATATCCGGCAATAAGCCCCGATGTGTAAAAGTCACTTCTGTTTCTTTTTCTTTTTCTGACACCTCAAATATGATGTACGTATTTTCCCACTCCACCGGATTATGTAAATAGGAAAGTTTGCTTTCCGTTACCTGCCAGACAATTTTTTTATTTGGTATTAATTCTACCAATTTTTGTGTGGAACTATGCATCCCACCGCCGGCGGAAAAAGAAAATTCATCGCCGATTTCTATGGCATTACCGGTGATTTTTTCCTGATAAATTCCGGACCACCATTTTTCAATGTTCAGCAATAATTCAAAAACATCTTTTGGAGATCTTTCTGTTGTAAAACTGTAGGAGTAATTTTTCATTTGTTTTCATTTTACTGCAACAAATTTAATTTCCGGATATTACTTCGAGGGTGTGTGATTCAGACAATCTGGAGGGTTGATTCAGACAAAGTGTCTTTGTATTTTTGATGAAAGTTTTGACATGAAACATCTCAGTATTTTAGTTCCTGATGGGCAAACAACAATGAGTACGGTTGCCTGTATTGTTGGAAGCTTCCAGGTTTTTAGAGAGGCAAACGAATTCTCACCATCGAAATTGGATAAACCTGTTTTTAAAATCAACTTGTTGGGTGTTTCGAAAAAGAAGTTTCTAAAGGATGGTTTTTTGTCGATAAAACCGGATATGGTAATAGGTGAAATTGTTGAAACCGATTTGATAATCATTCCTGCTTCCTCGGTTCGCAACTACAAAACTGCAACGAAAAGCAATAAGTTATTAATTGATTGGATCAGGAGGCAATACAAGCTGGGTGCAGAGGTTGCGAGTATGTGTGTTGGTGGATTTATGCTTGCTTCAACCGGACTGCTTTCGGGAAAGATTTGTTCAACGCACTGGTCAATGGCAGATGAATTTAGAAAAGCCTTTCCCGATGTGAAGCTGCAAACCGATAAGTTGATAACGGATGCAAACGGAATTTACACCAATGGCGGTGCTTATTCATTCCTGAATTTGTTAATGTATCTGGTTGAAAAATTTTATGACAGGGAAACAGCGATTCATTGTGCAAAATATTTTCAAATAGATCTTAATAGAAATCTGCAGGCGGAATTTTCGATTTTCTCCGGCCATAAAAAACATAACGACGAGGTGGTGCTGAATGCTCAAAACCTTATTGAAGAGAAATATCAGGATAAGATCTCGATCGAAGAATTATCAGCAAATTTTGCTATCGGAAGGAGAAATTTTGACCGGAGATTTTTCAAAGCAACCAGTCTTACGCCATTAGATTATTTGCAACGGGTAAGAGTGGAGGTTGCAAAAAAGTCATTTGAAAATTCACGGAAATCCGTGAATGAGGTTATGTATGAGGTGGGTTATAATGATACCAAAGCCTTTCGTGAGGTTTTCAGCAGGGTTACAGGCATGTCGCCAATTGAATATAAGTTGAAGTACAACAAGGGAAATTGATGTTTGTGGGAAGGATGGCGGTACGTTTTTATAAAAATTGCCAATGCTATGACCTGTAATAGCTTTCGCCAAAAACGTTTGCATGTTGTTCAAACTTTGTCGGCGGTAAACCTGTAAAGCGTTTAAAGTCTTTAATAAAATGGGATTGATCGTAATACAACTCGTAAAAATCATTTTTGAAAAATGAATTTTCATGGCCGTTGATGAAAGCCTCATAATATTGTTTGAAGCGGATAACCGAAGCTAAACTTTTCGGACTTACGCCAATTTTTTCCATAAATTTCATATGCAGCCACCGGCTGCTGTAGCCTGTTTTTTTCGCTAATTCTTTAACCGTTATTTTACCTTTTGCCGATTGTATTTTATCAATGCAATATTCAAAAATCAAATCATCATCGGTTTGCATAAGTTGACAGACGAGGAATTTTTGAACGACAAATATTTTTTCCTGTACAGAAACAGCGTTAGCGATTTGTTCGGCTAATTGTTTGCCTGTTTTGCCTAATAAATCTTCCAGCGAATAGATTTGATTCTTTATTTCATGCAAATTGAAATGAAAAAAGTGATAGACGCCTTTCGGATTAAATTCAATGCCGATGGTTTCTGTTGCGATGTCTTTATCCGTGTCTATAAACACAGGAACATCGACCAGGCCGGTTAAAGTAATATCATGTTCTTTTGACGAAAACGCCTTCCCGTTTACCTCGGCAACAATTCCGTTCTGATAGGAAATGGTGAGTTTGAGATTTCCATTCGGCACCACTAATTTCATATCGTCTGCGGGCATTCGTCCGTTGCTTTTAAACAGCCACATTTTTTCAATGTAGCGTTTGAGCGAAGAACAGGGCTCAATATGTTGAAATTCTAGTTTCATTTTCGCTGTACCAAGTTACGAAATTGTCGTTTGTGATCGTTAGCGGCCCGTCCGGATCACTGAAAAAACAGGTAACAACATCTTCTAATATAGATTCGTGAAGTGGGATTTAAAAGCAAGTTTTACTATTTTTTAGATAACTGCGTTTTCTGATGTCTTCTCCGCTTTGCCGTGTTACCGTTCTAACCAATGCATCCTCTTTTGGTTCGTTCCCTCCAAACTTCTTGAGCAGGGAAATAGTTTCTAACTTTATTGATAAATTTGTACATGCGACAGCCGCTGGGGTTCAATGAATACGCGGCTGCGCGCTGACTTACAATTCGGCCGGCAATTCTAAGAACACACAACAGGCATTGCCATTCAAACTAAAAAATAGAGCAGAAAATTGGAGAAAAAAGACCTACAGGAAAGAATATTGAGTGCACAGGGAGCAACACCTTTCGTGCAGACATACTTTCACGGAACAAAAGCGGATTTGAAAGTGGGAGACCTGGTTCGGGCCGGTTACAGTTCGAATTATGGTCAACAGAAAAATGCAAAATACATTTTCCTTACATCCACTTTGGATGCTGCGATTTGGGGAGCGGAACTCGCATACGGCGACACAAAGGAAAGAATATATTTAGTTGAACCAACGGGAGAAATTGAAAATGATCCGGACCTGACGGATAAGAAATTTCCGGGAAACCCAACCCGATCTTTTCGTTCAACAGAACCTTTCAAAGTAGTAGGAGAGGTAACAGTTTGGCAGCCACACCCGGCCGAACAAGTAAGATTAATGAAAGAGCATCTTGAAAAATTAAAAGAACAAGGTATTGAATCACTAAATAAGTAGGAGAACGTCCTGGTTGTTTTGCTGTGGTCCCGGGAATACCGTTATCCTGTTTCACGAGTTCCGTTTATAGTTTTGTTCCTTTAATTAAAATAGCTTCCCGGATAGATTGTTCTTTCAGATGTAAATACTTCTTTCGTTCTTCGTCTTTCAAAAAGTTGTCGAAATCTTCATGTGTTTGAAACTCTACGAGATGAATTTCATAAGGCTTATCAATATGGTTTTCTATAAAGTTGTTTTCAGTGGGTCTAAGGCGCAATAAAAGACGTCCGTTATATTTTAAAATTGTCGGGATAGCAATATTTTCAAACTCGTCGAAAAGTTTTTCTTGCCCTTGCATAATGTAGATAAGTTGAGTAATTAAAATCATGTTGTTATTACTGTTGAAAGTTTCGTAATCGCTCGTTTTTCTGTGCGGTTTTTATTGGGGAATTTCTTCAACCAATATTTCATTTCCTGCTTTGTCGTAGTAAGTGCAAATCATCTTGTCCATACAGATTGCCCATTTTTCAATTCCAAATGTCGCACACATTTTTATGAAGGTCAGGAAGTTGGTTTTGCCTTGTTGGTGTGCAGCTAATTCCGCTTTAAATTCTTCACTTTTTGGTGTGTCGGCAACCGGGATCGGGTCGTATTTCGCCGGCACTCTTGCAGTATAGTCATTAGCACCGTGATAGTCAATATGTCCGTCTGTTACGTAGGCTTCATAATGAGTAACGCCCAAAGACCTGATTTCTTTAATGTAAGAAGGGGAATCTGCGCCTGATTTTACCTTGCTATGTGCTGTTTCAATTTGCTGTACCGTAAACATTTTTCCTGATTTTTAATTGTTAAATGATTTGTTGAATTACATGCAACCATAATGCTGAGATATGAGGAAATGATTGTTGAATTCAAAGTCATTTCCTTCCTTGCTTTTGCTTCATGATTACGATGCAAAAGTGCAATGCGGAAAATCCCTGTAATTGTAAAAAATCGTTTTTCTACAAGAAGCGTTTAAAGTTTTCGGGTGTGTGCCCCGTGAATTGTTTGAAGTCTTTGATGAAATGAGCCTGGTCAAAGAAACTGTTCTCGTAACAAATTTCAGTCAGCGATTTTGCCTGGTTCATATTGTTAAGCACGGAATTGAAACGAACAATAGAGGCAAATTTTTTAGCAGTTGTTCCTACCACTTTTCTAAACCGCTTTTCAAAAGGGCTTTGACTGATAAATAGTTTTTCGTTTAGTTCTTTTACCCTGATTGTTCCCTTGCTCTGGTAAATGAGTTTAACAGCTTCAACTATCAGCTTATCTGTTTCAATGTTTTTGAGCTGTGCCAATAAAAAATGTTCAATGATTTTTATTCGTTGTTGGTCGGTTGAGGCTATTGCTAATTTTTCCTCTACTTCGTTCACTTTGCTTTTTTCAAAAATGTCGTCAAGCGAAATGCTTAAATTAAAAAGTTCGTTAGCAGGGTTTGAAGAAAAATGCGTGAAACCGGTTTCTGTAAAGTAAACGAGAACCGTTCCAATGCCAGCGGAGTTTTTGAAAATTTTGTAGCTGTCAGAAATGCCGGTAATTCCTGCCGATTTTAATTTGTTTTCCGTATTGTTTTTTATCGATGCAAGTTGGCCTTTATACTGAAACCCGATGACGAGCCCGGAGAATGGAAAAA
>JAFAEW010000017.1 GCA_023423835.1 Bacteroidota bacterium
GTCTGCAGCTTACATTTGAATAAATCGCGTTTTAACAGGCTTTTAGATAAGGTGGATAAAACAAAGTCGGGATGCGACTGCCATTCTTTAACGGCACAGATGATATCGAAATCGTCGAGTGAACAAAATTCGGGCAGCAGGTCATACACCTTCTCCTTATCCAACACCTGGCTGAGGAAAATATTTAGTGCGGCGGAACAGGAAACGGCTTCAATTTCCCTGGCTCTTTCAATAATTTTCACCAGCATCTTCTCAGCGCTTAAGACCGTTTTATGCAGGTAAACCTGCCAGTACATCTGCCTTCTTGCAACGAGAAATTTTTCAACGCTGTAGATTCCCTTTTCTTCCACCATCAATTGTCCCTCGTGAACCGTCAGCATTTTCAAAATTCTCGCATATCCTATCACACCTTCACTTACACCGGTAAAAAAACTGTCCCGCGTCAGGTAATCCATACGGTCAACATCGAGTTGGCTGCTGATTAATTGGTGTAGAAAGGCTTTGTGATACCGGCCGGTGAAGGTGGAAATGGTAAGATCTAATTCGCCTTTCCACTCCCGGTTCAGTTCTTTCATAATAAAAAGACTGATATCTTCATGATGAACATTTGGGATCAGTACGTGTTCTAAAGCGTGGGAAAACGGACCGTGGCCGATATCGTGCAACAGGATCGCCGCCTTTACCGCAAGTTGCTCTTCCGGAGAAATAATTACCGACTTGTTTTTCAGCTCACTTACTGCCTCGCACATCAGATGATAGGCACCGAGAGAATGCAGCAGGCGGGTGTGAACCGCTCCGGGATATACCAGGTGCGCCAGCGCCATCTGATGAATTCTTCTCAACCGCTGATAATAGGGATGGGCAATGATCCTGAAGATCAGAGGATGATCAATCGTAATAAATCCATAAACCGGGTCATTTATGATCTTTCGTTTTACCATGAAATTTCAATTAGTCTGAAAAGTAAAAGTAATGCCGAAAAATATTTATATCATACTATTAACACCGCCCGGCCATTTATTAACGAAACACCTGAAACCAATTCTCGCATTTTTTTTAGCTTGCAAGGATTTGAAACTATCCCCAGGTTTTTTTTAATATATTTATTTAAATTATTTAGAATGGCATTAGCGTCGATACTCTGGATTGATGATGAAATAGAAAGTTTACAATCTCAGAAATTCTTTCTTGAGAATAAAGGTTATGAAGTTACCACATTTACAAACGGGTTTGAGGCCATTGATTACCTGAAAGAGCAACCGGTTGATGTGGTACTGCTGGATGAGACGATGCCGGGCATCTCAGGTCTTGAAACACTGCAAAAAATTAAAGAGATCAGCAGCCAGATTCCGGTGGTTCTGATCACAAAAAACGAAACCGAAAATCTGATGGATGAAGCCATTGGAAATCAGATCACCGATTATCTTATCAAACCGGTAAATCCCAACCAGGTTTTATTGAGCCTGAAAAAGATCATCGACAATAAGCGGCTGATCTCAGAAAAGACCAATACCGCCTACCAGCAACAGTTTCGCAATCTTTTCATGGCTTTAAACAGCAACCCGGATTACAATGAGTGGATGGATATTTATAAAAAGCTGGTGTACTGGGAACTGGAAATGGAAAAAAGTGAAAGCCCGGAAATGAGAGAGATCTTACTCAGCCAGAAATTTGAAGCAAATACGGAGTTCTTCAAGTTTGTCTCCAAAAATTATACAAACTGGATCTGCGCGGGTGCCGGCGACAGGCCGCTGATGAGCCATCATTTATTTGAAGAGAAGATTTTGCCGGTGATCGATAAAGAGGTGCCCACCTTTTTCATTGTGATTGACAATCTAAGGTTTGATCAGTGGAAAGCCATTCAGCCGATCTTTCTTGAAACATTTCGTCTGTTGGAGGAAGATACTTATTATAGCATTCTTCCTACAGCCACACAATATTGCCGCAATGCGATCTTCGCGGGTTTATTGCCGATCGAGATTGAAAAAAAGTTTCCTGTTCAATGGCGAAACGATGACGAAGAAGGAGGAAAGAATTTGTTTGAAGAGGAATTTTTCAAGGGCCAGTTGAAGCGGCTGAGAAGAGAAGATATCCGCTACAGTTATACAAAGGTTGTGCACCATAATGATGGTCAGCAACTGGTATCAAACATCCATAATCTCCTTCAGAATGATCTTAATATCATCATCTATAATTTTGTGGACATGTTGAGCCATGCACGAACCGAAATGGAGGTGTTGAAAGAACTAACCGGCGATGAAAGAAGTTACCGGTCGATCACGAGATCATGGTTTGAACACAGTCCGCTTTACCAGGCACTGAAAAAAATATCGGATAAAAAATTCAACCTCGTGTTGAGTACAGACCATGGAAGTGTAAGGGTAAAGACGCCCTATAAAGTCATTGGCGATAAACAAACCACTTCAAACCTTCGCTATAAACATGGACGCAATCTGAACTATGATGCCAAAGAAGTGCTGGCATTTCGCGATCCGCGGGAAGCCGGATTACCTTCTCCGAATGTGAACTCGTCTTTCATTTTTGCTCGCGAAGACGGCTTTCTCTGTTATCCGAATAATTACAATTATTACGTCAACTATTATAAAAACACTTTTCAGCATGGAGGTGTAAGTTTGGAGGAAATGATTGTTCCGGTAATAAAAATGGTTACCAAATAATGGAGGTGTTTTTAATTCCAACGGTTCTTCATGAAGAAGAAAGCGCCTTACAGGCATTGCCGGCCTATTTGCCCGAAGCCGTAAAAAAATGCGATGTTTTTTTCGTGGAAAATGAAAAAACGGCGAGAAGGTTCTTTAAGAAGTTATGGAGAGAAATGGTGATCGACGCATACGAATGGTATCCGGTTCATAAGATGGAGCAGGAGGCAGAATCAATTTTTGCAACGAAACTAAAGGAAGGTAAGACCATCGGAATTGTGAGCGAAGCCGGCTGTCCGGGCATAGCAGATCCCGGTCAGATTTTGGTCAGAAAGGCACAGGAGATGGGTGCCGTAATCCGGCCTTTGATTGGTCCTAATTCTATGATACTCGCCTTAATGGCCAGCGGGATGAACGGACAATGTTTTCAGTTTTCCGGTTATCTTCCCGTTGACAGCACAGAAAGAAAGAAAAAGATCAAAGAACTTGAGGTAGAATCGGGAAAAAAGCAGTGCACGCAAATATTTATCGAAACGCCCTACAGAAACAACCAGCTGATAAAAGATGTTTTGCAGACCTGTAAAAACAACACCCGTTTTTGTATTGCCGCAGATCTCACTGCTTCCTCTGAATACATCAAAACAAAGACGATAGGAAATTGGAAGAAAGAGCAGATTGATTTGCACAAGCGGCCCGCAATCTTTTTGCTGCAGGCAGAAGGATAGCCGTAGTAAATGTTGAACAAGCCTCGTTAAATAAGGAAATCTTACTGCTCAATATTCAGTGAAAAAGTGATCATCCTGTTTTGCAATTTGTCGAAAACGCTGGAATATTTTAAGTCCGGATCGCGGGCATGCAGGTTTGAAAGTCCGTAGGTAAACTTGATTTCGGGGGATAGTGTCACAAATTTGAGATAGAAATTAAAGCCAAGACCGGTTTCCAATCCAAAATCATTTTTTTTGAGTTTGATGAGATCCTGCGCATTGCGGTTGCCGGAATTGGCCATCAGATCGGTTGCCACGTATGCATCAAACAGCATGTAAACCCTGAAGTTGTCGATCCGGTCGCTGTTAAATTTAAACTGTAACGGGAAACTGAAAATGGCAGACGGCAGCGTTTTCTTTTCCACCAGAGATTCACCCGGCGCAGGATTATTGAGGGTGTAGGTAAAATATCTTGCGCCTCCGATGATAAGATTCGGATTCAAGCGGAATTCCCAGTGATTGGTGAGCTTGAAAGTTGACAAAAATCCTAATGCCACTCCTCCGCTTGCGCCCGGTTCGGCCGTCAAAATGCTGTCGTTCTGCAGAAAACGCATGTCTTTCGATGGATGCAGAAAGGTATTATTATAGGCAAGATAAATTCCGAAATAATAGGGCAGGTTGTCGTGATTTTCGCGGTTTATTTCACGTTGTGAAAAACCTGAAACGGTAAAGGTTAGAAATAGTATTAAGACAAATAAAGCTTTTATGCCTGGTTTTTTTATCCTCAAATCAGTTTGAATCATTTTATCAAATTCTTTTTCAGCTTGTTTGTTGTAGTGATGCTGTTGTCGTACGTCCGGCTTTAATAACGCTTTAAGCGGAAAAATATTTTTAGCCGTTTTTCTAAAACAAGGATGCGTTGCTGAATTTTTATTTTCCTGCCTCATAAATACAGCAAATTCCGAAGGTGAGGGCCGTGAAGACAGGCTGTTGATAACCACAGTTTTTCAGAATTTCGACCAGCTTTTCCCGCTCGGGAAATGCCATTACCGAATCGTTTAAATAGCGGTAAGCTTTTTTGTTGTTTGAAAAGATGCCACCTGCATTGGGAGTCACCACCTGCATGTAGAAATGATAAATCCATCTGAAAAATCTGTTCGTGGGCCTCGAGAATTCTACAATAATCAATCGTCCGCCAGGTTTCAACACCCGCAGCATTTCTTTCAGTCCCGTTTCAAGGTGGGCAAAGTTTCTCACTCCAAAAGCGACCGTTATGGCGTCGAACCGGTTATCGGGAAAATCAATGTTCTCACTGTCGCCCACAGACAGATGAATGCGGTCGGTGAGTCCTTCCTTCGCGGTTTTTTTCCGGCCGATTTCAAGCATTCCTTCAGAAATATCGATGCCTTCGATGACGAGCGCAGGCAATTTCTTTGCTGCCAGTACCGCCATGTCAGCCGTTCCCGTGGCCACGTCGAGCATGGTTTCAGGCCGGCGTTTGGTCAAAATTTTGATTGCTTTATTGCGCCAGCTTTTATCGATCCCGAGACTGAGCAGCTTGTTAAGGAAATCATAGCGGGGAGCGATATCGTTAAACATACCGGCCACCTGTTCCTTCTTTCCGAGCCGGCTCATTGCATCGGGAACGATCCTGTCATGTTCAAATTGCGCCATAGGCCGGCGAAGATAAACAGATTTACTGCCAAAGATATTTTTTCAGGTTCCGAATAAATACTCCATTAACAGGAGGTATGCATTTAACGGCTTAATTTTGTGATAAATCAAAAGGCAGCCATTCTTCAGGGCACGGTTGTTGGTTATGCCGCTACTATTAACTTAAATCTAAAGTAAGGATAAAAAATGCAGATGCATCCGGAAGTTATGCAAACAGGTGAGGACATTAAACAGCTGAATCAACAGATTGAACAAGCCTCGCTTTTTACCGATCGCCTCAGATCGGAATTATCGAAAGTGATTGTAGGACAATACCGGATGGTTGACAGTTTACTCATTGGCTTGCTTTGCAATGGCCACGTTTTGCTTGAAGGTGTGCCGGGACTTGCAAAGACCTTAACCATCAAATCACTCGCCCGGGCCGTTCACGGCAAATTCAGCCGAATTCAGTTCACACCCGACCTGTTGCCGGCTGATGTTGTCGGAACCATGATTTACAATCAATCGCGAAATGAATTTATTGTAAGGAAAGGGCCGGTGTTTGCCAATTTTATCCTCGCAGATGAAATCAACCGTGCTCCCGCAAAAGTGCAAAGTGCATTACTCGAGGCGATGCAGGAAAAGCAGGTTACCATTGGCGATGCCACCTACAAGCTCGAAGAACCGTTTTTGGTACTCGCCACGCAAAATCCGCTGGAACAGGAGGGTACCTACACGCTTCCGGAAGCGCAGGTTGACCGGTTTATGTTGAAGCTGATCGTTACTTATCCCAAAAAGGATGAGGAGAAAGCCATCATCCGGCAGCAGCTTCAGGCCGAATCAGAACCATCGATTGAACAGGTTGCCGATCTCTCAGAAATTTTGCAGGCGAGAAGACTCGTAAAGCGGATCTATCTCGATGAAAAGATTGAACAGTATATTGTTGATCTCATCTTCGCCACCCGTTTCCCCGAAAAATACAACCTTCCGCGGTATAAGAATATGATCAGTTACGGCGCTTCACCCAGAGGAAGCATCAACCTTGCCTATGCTGCAAAAGCAAATGCGTTTATGCAAAAACGTGGGTTTGTAATTCCCGATGATGTGAAGGCAGTTTGTAAAGATGTGTTGCGCCACCGCATCGGCTTAACCTACGAGGCAGAGGCTGAAAACATTTCTACCGAAAAAATAGTGGAGGATGTATTGAATACGGTGTTGGTTCCCTAAGCCTCACTTTCTAATAAATGATTGGAATGAATTTCTTTAAACGTCAGCGTTCACAAAAGAAGACCGGCATTCCCCGGGAAGCGGAAAATGATGTTCCCGATCTTCTGAAAAAGATCAGGACACTTGAAATCAAAAGCCGGAGATTGTCGAATCATTTATTTACGGGCGAATACCATACTGCTTTCAAGGGAAGGGGAATGGCATTTAAGGAGGTGAGAGAATACCAGGCAGGTGATGATGTGCGCTTTATAGATTGGAATACTTCCGCCCGGATGGGCAATACCTTCAGTAAGATCTTTGAGGAAGAAAGAGAACTGAGTGTGTATATGATGGTAGACGTAAGTGCCAGCAATCTCTTTGGAACAAAAGGACAGCGGAAAAGTGATCTGATAGCTGAAATCTCCGCCGTACTTGCGTTTGCCGCTATTAACAACAACGATAATGCAGGTCTTATCCTGTTCAGTGATAAGGTGGAAAAATACATCCCTGCCCGCAAAGGCCGCGACCATGTGTTGTACATGATAAGGGAATTGATTACGCATCAGGCACATTCGGCCCAGACGGAGATCGTAAAAGCGTTGCAGTATTTGAATAATGTGACAAGAAGAAAAAGCATTGTTTTTATTTTGAGTGATTTTGCCGATACCGGGTACCACGATTCCCTGAAGGTGGCGGCAAAAAGACATGATGTTATCGGTATTCAGATTTACGATCCGGGAGACGCGCAGCTACCGCCGGTGGGATTGATTGAGATGAAAGATGCCGAGACAGGCAAGACCGTTCTGATTGACAGTTCAGATCCTTTTGCCAGAAACCGTTATTACCTCCAGTTTATGAAGATTCTCGAGGATGCGAAAATCGATTTCAGAACCGGAGGAGCTGATCTCATTCAAATTGCAAACGGTGAGGATTATGTAAAAAAACTGCGTGAATTTTTTATCAGAAGGGCGTGAGAAAACAGGTCTATTTATCAATCATTTTATAATCGCATAATTGAATATCTGAGGGTGAAAAATAAAATTACAAGGCGGGGGTCTGCAGATCAAATATTTTATTCACTTTCTATTGCCCTTTTGATGTTTTCATTCTCTCAAACTTTCGCCCAGGACGTTTCAGCGAAACTTGATCAATCGAAGATCGTTATCGGTGATCAGGTGAAGATGCAGCTCAAGGTTTCGGACATCAATCCCAAAACCGGTTTTATAGCCCGCTGGTTTGAATTTCAGGACACCTCAAACCATATTCAGGTGGCCCATCCCGGCCTGAGAGATTCATTGGAAGTCAATGGGCTGGTTTCCTACTTTCAAACCATTACAATTACATCCTTCGATTCAGGAACCTGGAAGATTCCACCCCTGTTTGTCATTGTTCAAAATAAAGTGAACGGCACTTCATCCAGATTGTCGGTTCCGCCCGATTCCCTTACCGTTTTACCCGTTGACGTTTCTGACCTGCATGACTATCATGGATTGAAATCCATCATCGAGGTAAAAAAACAGCCGGATTATTGGTTGTATGCGTTAATTGTAATAACCGCTCTGATTCTCTTTTTTATCCTTCGCTTTTTCCTTCGGAAGCAGAAGCGCAAGCCGCAGCCTGTGGCAGTCGTCCGCGATCCTGAAGATGTATTACAGATGGCGCTGAGAAAAATAAAAGAGCTGCCACTTCCGCAGCAGGGAAGTTTGCACGATGCAAAACGATTTTATTCCGCAATCGGTGCCATCGGAAAGCAATATCTGAAAGAAAGATTTCAAATATCCGCCGATCCCGCCACCACAGAAGAACTTATTCTGCAGACGGGCGTGTATCTGCAGAAGGAGCCTTTCAGGAGCCGGTTTTATCAGTTGCTGAAAATGGAAGATGTGGTGAAGTTTGCAAAATATATTCCTTCGGATGAATTGAATAAGGATGCGAGAAAAGTTTTGACTGAAACCTTAGTGCATCTTCACGAGTTTAATAACCATCAAAAAGTTGCTGATGTTGAATGAATGGTGGCAACATATTGAGTTTGCGTATCCCTGGATATTGGGATTGCTCCTTCTGATACCGGTTTTGATCTTTGAATACCAGAGGAGACAGTCGGTGAAAAATGCGGCGCTTACCGTTACCACCACCCATTTCATCCAGAATACAAAAAGTGTAAAAACGCTGTTGATACATCTGCCCTTTATAGTCCGGATCATGGCCATCATTTGCCTCATCGTGGCGATGGCAATGCCGAGAATGAAGTATGTGGAAACGCAAACCGAGGGAGAAGGGATTTCGGTGGTTTTATGTTTCGACATTTCCGGCAGTATGACGGAGAGGGATTTTCAGCCCAACCGGATTGAGGCGGCAAAGAAAGTGGCATCAGAGTTTGTAAAACAAAGACCCGGAGACCTGATTGGCGTTGTGATATTCAGCAGTATCAGCTATACACTTTGTCCCATTACCACAGATCATAATGCAGTGCTTTCGCAGATCAGAAATATTCAAAGCGGATATTTGCAGGAAGAAGGAACGGCAATAGGATCAGGACTTGCAACCAGTGTTGACCGCCTCCGTGAAAGTCCTTCAAAAAGCAAAGTCATCATCCTGCTCACCGATGGTGTGGATGTTGGAGGAACAGTGCCACCTGAACTCGCAAAAAAGATGGCCGAAAAGTATAAAATAAAAATCTACACAATCGGGGTTGGAAGCAACCGCGAAATCAATGAAGTGGTAAATTCTCCGATGGGAAGTGTGACCGAACAAAGAAAGCTCGACTTTAACGAAGGGCTATTGCAGGATCTTGCGCAATCCACCGGTGGTCAATACTTTCATGCAACCGACAATAATGCGCTTTTGGAGATCTACAAGAGCATCAATTTATTGGAAAAGACGAAGGTAAACACCATTACCTACAACCGTTACACCCAAAAATTCTTACCCTGGCTACTGGCAGGAATCGGCTTTCTCATCCTGGAAATGATCCTGAAGTATGGGATTTTCCGGAAGTTTCCGTAAAGGTTTAAAGGAGAAGCTGCAACGGGTAATCCACCGGATGAAGAAATATTTTCTACGAACGCTTAAAACCGCCTTAAAAACCATTAACTTTTAATTTTGGTAATATTATGTGAAAATAACTTCTCTAAATTTGCATGACAAAGCCATAAGATAGCGATCTAACAATAAATCCTTTTAAAATGCAAAGATTCCTGGAGCTGAGCTGCAAACCGATTACTAAGGTCTTATGACGGGACTTTTATTTAAATCTAATTTTCTTGATTTTAAAATGCGAACAGAAGCTACCATTAATTCTTTTGATTTAGAAAATCCTAAGTATTTTTCTCAGGAGCTACTGGCTTCAGGCATATCAGGCGAATCAGGTGGAAAGTTGCTGGAAAGTCAGTTAAACACAACTGTTCTTTCTCCTTCCATCACAGGATTTTTAAACAACCGCGATGCCGGAAACAACATCACCAAACCCAAGGCTTATCTAA
>JAFAEW010000022.1 GCA_023423835.1 Bacteroidota bacterium
ATTAATAGCATATTTTACCCCCGCTCCAAAAGGAATAGCCACCTGCGTTAATTTATAAGGCGTGCGATCGGGAAATTCGGGAAGGCCCTGCCCCTCGGTGTTGAGCGGCTGAAGATAAATCTTCTCATTATTTTGATCCACTGTATAGGGATTCATTCGAAAAGCCGCAATTCCTGCAAATCCGTAGGGTGTGATCTTGTGATCGGGAAACCGGAAAAGACTGGCCTCAAAAAGAATGTTTGCTTCTGTAATCGGGCTGCTGAAATCAAGATTGCGTGAAATTCTTCCCTGCGAATTGCTTTTCGCATCGGAGGCTCCAACTTTTCCCGCAATAATATTGTAGCTTACTGAAAACCGGTCTAAAAAACTATAACCGATTCCAAGGCCGAATGCGGGTTGGGATTGGTTTAAGGTAAATGACTTGCCCTGAAGGTCGCCGTCATAATTCATGAATCCTGCATAGGCAGAAATATTCAACTGCGAGAAAACGGAGGGGGCTGATAAAATCAAAATGGTAAACATCACTAGTCGTCTCATAAAAAGCATAAATCCACAATAATTTTCACGATAAATCAATAAAAAAATCCAAGATAGAGGATTTTTACTTCTTAAGGCGTTTTTAATTTCCTGTGGGTGCAATCGGGGGATCGCGAGGGAATTTTTAGCCATAACTTATTACCTTGCGCACTTATGCAACAGATGGAAACAGCTTTTATTATTGATAGTATCAGAACACCGGTTGGAAAATTCGGTGGCAAACTCAGTGGCATCCGCCCCGACGACTTGCTTGCCCTGGTTATAAGAAAATTGCTTGAACGAAACCAGACCGTTGATCCGCTAAGGATTGAAGACATTATTGCGGGCGATGCAAACCAGGCGGGAGAAGATAATCGAAACGTGGCGAGAATGGCCGCCCTGCTGGCCGGACTACCCGAAACCGTGGCCGGAAATACCGTTAACCGTCTTTGCGCAAGCGGATTACAGGCCATTATGGATGCGGCAAGGGCGGTGAAATGTGGTGACGGCTCAGTTTACA
The DNA here is from genome assembly GCA_023423835.1 of Bacteroidota bacterium. Lineage (GTDB taxonomy): Bacteria > Bacteroidota > Bacteroidia > Chitinophagales > Chitinophagaceae > JAFAEW01. The sequence goes on from JAFAEW010000022.1 coordinate 1,037, forward strand.
TTGCCGCAGGTGTGGAAAGTATGACGAGGGCGCCTTTCGTTATGCCTAAAAGCAGTTCGGCCTGGAGCAGGCAGAATGAAGTTTATGATACTACCATTGGATGGCGGTTTCCTAATCCGCGCTTGTCTGAGAAATACTATCCCTTTTCAATGGGTGAAACAGCCGAAAATGTTGCCCTTAAATGGGAGATAAGCCGGGAAGAACAGGATGCCTTCGCAATGGAATCGCAGGAAAAATACTTCCATGCCCTGAAGGAAGGAAAGTGGAAGGATGAAATAATTCCGGTGCAGATCATGGAAAATAAAACGGCAGCTGTATTTGACGAAGATGAACATCCGCGCCATACTTCGCTTGAAAAATTAGCTTCACTAAAGCCGGCTTTTTCCAAAACCGGAACGGTAACCGCCGGAAATTCCAGTGGCATCAATGATGGAGCAGGTGCGGTACTGATGGCAAATGAGAAAGCCGTTCAGGAATTTCAATTAAAGCCTGTGGCTAAAGTTTTGTCAATGGCTGTGGCCGGTGTTGATCCCGCAATTATGGGGATAGGGCCGGTTCCCGCCACGCGAAAGGCGTTAGCAAGAGCCGGATTAACCCTCGATCAGATTGGATTGGTGGAACTAAATGAAGCCTTTGCGTCACAATCGATCGCCTGCATCCGGGAATTAGGATTAGATAAAGATATCGTAAATGTAAATGGCGGCTCCATTGCCATTGGTCATCCGCTCGGTTGCAGCGGCATTAGAATCTCCACCACGTTATTACACGAAATGGAAAGACGGAAAGTGAAGTATGGCCTCGCCACTATGTGTGTGGGCGTGGGCCAGGGAGCAGCGGTTATTTATGAGCGGATAGATGACTGATCGTGAAGGCGCATTTCCCTTTAAACTCAACACTTCGTTCTATTCATAGTAGGTTTTATCGAGATAAAACAAACCATCCTCTTTTTTCCAATACCAGAATTTCTTTTTGTAAACCGCGTAGGTTCCCCGGCTCGTTTTTTTTGAATACAGATCCGGAACATAAATAATCTTTGGTGGAACCGTCTTGTAACGCGCCTTCAGATTTGCAATCTCTTTTGGCGTAAACGACCGTGCAATTGAAGAGTAGTCGGGATTTAATCCAGCCGAGACCGGCAATTTACTTTTTGGAGTTAAAACGTTGCCATATCCGTCAACCACTATCATCGCTGCCGGTAAGGGCGCCGGTGCCGGAGCAGGAGCTTCCTGCACTTCGGGTTCGGTTTTCTCAGGAATGGTTTTTCGATGACAGCCGGTGACAATTGCAGTCGTAAGTGCAAGGAACAGCAGGAATCTATTTTTCATGAAAACTACAAACCGAATTTTATGCCATAATCATTCGCCTTCAAACGAAAAATTTTCGATTTCCCCAAATGGCACTTTCGATTGCTGCCCGGTTTTGAGATTTTTTATTATCACAGCCTTTTCCTCAATTTCTTTCGATCCTGTGATCACTACATAAGGAATCTGCTTTTTATCGGCATACCGGAATTGCTTATCCATTTTCGATTTATCGTGATAGATTTCGGCTGAAACGCCTTTGTTTCTCAGCCGGTGCATAAGCCGGTAGGCAGTCCTTGCTTCTTCATTTCCCAGGTTTACAAAAAGCACATCAGCGTTTTGTTGCAAGTCCGAAGGAAAAAGATTCAATTCCTCCATCACATCATATATCCGGTCAACCCCAAAGCTGATGCCCACTCCCGGAATACCCGGAACACCGAACAGGCCGGTTAGATCATCGTACCGGCCGCCGCCTCCGATACTTCCCATCCGGACATCATTTGCCGTTACTTCGAATATACAACCGGTGTAATAGTTAAGACCTCTGGCCAGTGTAAAATCGAGGGCGAGCGATTTCTCCACACCCGTTCCCTCAAAAAATGACAGGATGTATTCAATCGATTCGATTCCCGGGGTTGCAGCAAAACTGCCTTCCAGCAAATGTTTGATCTGCTGCAGCTTCTCGGCGGTTGTTCCGCTGATGGAAAGGTAGGACTCTATGATTGAGATCGTTTCATCAGACATTCCCTTTCCCGCCAGTTCCTCTTTTACTTTGTCCACACCAATCTTATCAATCTTGTCTATTGAAACGGTAATATCCATCATTCTGTCAGGCTGTCCGCATTTTTCCGCCAGTGCCAGCAATATCTTACGGTGATTGAATTTGATGGTTACCGGCACCTTCAGTCTTTCGAAAACGTCGGCATAGAGGTTAATGAGGTCCACTTCATTCAACAAGGAATGGCTGCCTACAATGTCGGCGTCGCACTGATAAAACTCACGATATCTTCCTCTCTGTGGGCGATCTGCCCTCCAGACCGGCTGCATCTGGTATCTGCGAAAAGGAAAGTTTATTTTTCCGTGGTTCATTGCAACATATCTGGCAAAGGGAATGGTAAGATCATATCGCAATGCCCGCTCGGTAATCATCTTCCTGTCTCTGCCTTCAAGCACCTGTTCAAACTCCACTCTTGCGGTCTCCTGCTTTGAAGGATGCGACAATCCGTTATTTAGTATTTTGAAAATAAGCTTATCACCCTCCTCGCCATATTTTCCCATAAGCGTTTCGAGATTTTCCATAGCCGGCGTTTCAAGCGGCTCAAAAGCGTACAATCTGAAAACAGAACGGATTGTATTAAAAATGTAATCTCTCTTGTTTACGGTTTCCGAGCTGAAATCTCTTGTACCCTGTGGAATGGAAGGCGTCATTATGATGAATTTTTCTAAAAGTGGCAAAGATAATTTTTTAGGAGCAGGTGAAGGAAATATTGCAGACCGAAAAACCAAAGCAAGCCCGCTTTTGTAATTATTTGTTACGATTGAGTTTGTCTTATGGATTTCGGACCGGATACGCGTCTTATATAGATTAGGGTTCAAATTTGTTTTAAAACAGGGGCGCAGGAATAATTTTACCGTTTAAATTAATTAATAAGCAGGAAAATTATTTATATTGCCGCTCCCATTGATTTCAAAAATGGAAAACAGTTACAGAGAGAGGCGGAATAAAAGCGTAGATCTGATGCGTACCATCTATAATATTGCCATCGGCATTATTATTCTTGGAATGGGCATCGCGATCTTTTTTAATGAGCAGCTGGGATTAAATCTGACCCAGAAGTTTGATGGGCCGCTGATCTATCTGTTTGGCGGTGCATGCTTGTTGTATGGCGGTTTTAGATTATTCAGGGGATTAAAGAAAGATAATTAATGGGAAGGATCAGCAATCGTTTCTTTTTCGCAGGCGCAATCATTGGACTCCTTTTTTTTGCGGGATGCAACAGTAACAATGCGTCGCCGGCAATTGACTACGGTACACCAAAATCGGGAATGATTCACATTAGTGTGGATGAAAGTTTTGAGCCGGTAATTAAGGAACAGATAAAAGTTTATCAATCCTCATTTCCCGATGCTCATATCATTGCCACTTACAAGTCAGAGGCAGATTGTTTCCGCGATCTCGATAATGACAGTATCCGGCTGATCATCGTGGCAAAGGGTTTAACACCTGATCAAAGCAAACATTTTGATGAAAGGCTTTCCTTCAAACCGCAGTTCGATATCGTGGCTTTCGATGCAGTGAGCGTTATTATCAACAAAAATGAAAACGATTCCATATTTACTATGGAACGGTTGAGAAATATTCTCGAAGGGAAGGATCAGTCGGTGAGAGCGGTGGTGGACGGATCTAATGCTACCAGCACCGTGCGGTATTTGCAGGATTCAGTATTGAAAGGCGGAAGCTTCGGATCAAATGTTATGGCAGCCGAAGGTGGCAGCAGGGGTGTAATTGATTACATTTCAAACAATGAAAATGCAATCGGATTTGTGGGTTCCAGTTGGGTGGTAAATGAAGACGATCCGGAAGTGGTGGCTTACCAGAAAAAAATAAAATTTGCACTTTTGCAGTGCAAAGAGAACTGTGATGACGCAACTTTCGCAAAACCTTCACAGGCCACCATCAGCTATAACCAGTATCCTTTGGTACGTCCTTTGTATTACGTGCTGAAAGAAAATCTGACCGGACTTGGAAGCGGTTTTACCAACTTCCTGAGCCTGGAAAGAGGGCAGCTGATATTCAACAGAAGTTATCTTGTACCCGCAAAAATTTATTTTGGTACCCGAAAAAGTCTTATTCACTAAAAGCACATATTGATAAAAAATGAAGAAAATGAAGAAAACAGTTTTAACACTACTCATCGTAGCCTTTGCAACTTCTTTTTCAATGGCGCAGTCTGTTGAAGATGGGATTAAATTTCTGTACTACGAGCGGAATCAAAGTGCATTGGAAACTATGCAGAAGGTAGTGAATAAAAATCCTAAAGATGCCAGGGCGCTCTATTGGTTAGGACAGGTTTATTTAAACATGTACAGCACCTCAAGCAGTAAGGAAGACCTTCAAAAGGCGCAGGATGTTTATCAAAAAGCGCTGAATGATGGGATCAACGACCCCTGGATCTGGGTGGGAACCGGACATGTGGAATTACTTGAAAATGCCGACAAAAATGCAGCCCGGCAGAAATTTGAACAGGCAATTACCGCTACAACAGGAAAAGGAAGAAGAGGAAAGGAAGATCCGGACATCCTTAATGCCGTAGGACGTGCAAATGCTGATGGAAGCAGCAAACAGGGCGATCCTCTTTATGGCATTGAAGTGTTGAAGAGGGCTGCTGCATTGGATACAAAAAATCCCGACATCATGATCAATATGGGAATTTGTTATCTGAAACTGGGAACAGACAAAGGTGGTGAAGCGGTTCAGGCATTCCAGGAAGCAATTGCCCGCGATCCAAATTACGCAAAAGCATACTACAGAATCGGACGTGTATACGAAAGTCAGAATAACCAGCAATATATGAACGAGTGGTTTGGAAAAGCGATTGCGGCTGATCCTAACTATGCGCCGGTTTATCTTGCATATTTCGATTACTACAAGGAAAGAGACGTGAATGCAGCAAAGGAATATCTTGATAAATACGTTGCCAATGCAGACCAGGATTGCAGCACCGAATACTTCGTTGCCGATTATCTTTACCGCGCAGCAAAATACCAGGAATCAATTGCTCAATTGCAGAAAATGCAAAACGGAAAGTGTTCTGATTATGTGCGTATCAATATTCTGTATGCCTATAATTACAACAGAATGGGTGATTCGGTACTTGCAAAGCAATACGCTTCTACCTTCCTCGCTCAGGCAGATACCAACAAGATCGTGCCTTCTGATTACGTGATAGCAGGTACGGTTTACAGCAAATTCGGAGAGGCAGACAGTGCGGCCAATCTTTATCAGATGGCGTTGCAAAAAGATACAGTTGCGAAGAATAAGACAATGTATCTCGATAGTATTGCTGCTATGTACAAACGCGCAAATATGCCACAGGAAAGGCTTGAATGGGTAAAGAAAAGCTACCAGGCAAATCCTAATCCTACAAACCGCGATATCTTTGATCTCGGAGAAGCTGCCTTCAATGCCGACAGCTTGAACCTGGCAGACAGCATGTTTACCATGTACAAAAACAAATATCCTGATCAGGCATTCGGATACTATTGGTCAGTAAAAGTTGCTCAAAAAGAAGATTCTACTAATGCAGCTGCGGTAACGCCTATCAACGAATACATCAACTTTTTGATGAAAGATTCGGCTACCAACAGCCAGTTGATCGGATATTACCATGCCATCCTCGGAGGTTATTATGCCAATACAGCGCAGGATATTGACAGCTCACTGATGGAGTTTGAAAAAGCAGTGCAATTTGATCCTGCCAATCAGCAGTACGGCCAGTATCTCGACATGCTGAGAAAAGCGAAGGACAAAGCAAAATCGTCTTCAAAAAGTCCAGCCAACAGGAATGAGTCAGATAAATCAAAGAAATAAATAGTTTTGTTTAAATCTTCAAAAAGGTGCTTCAAAAAGAAGTGCCTTTTTTTTATCGCATGATTTTCTTCCCATACATATGTCTGTTAATAAATATAATAGTAAACTCTCTTTTAATATTAAGATTGTAATCTTATTTTTGCGTTCAATCTATCAGTTATGCAATTACTCAATATCCTTTTAGATGTAGCACCTGGCGGAACTTCTTACGATTATCTACCGATAATTATTCAGATATTATTTGCGGCAGGCTTTGTGGCTACGATGATGGGACTAACACACCTGATGGGTCCTAAAAGAAGAACAAGCGATAAACTTGAAAATTTCACCAGCGGTATCGAAAGTCACGGTAATGCCCGACAGCCGATTGCCATCAAATATTTTCTCGTCGCGATCTTATTTGTGGTGTTTGATGTTGAGATCATTTTTTTCTATCCGTATGCTGTAAATTTTAAATCGCTGGGTTGGTTTGGATTCATTGAGATCCTGTTGTTTGTGGGCCTATTCTTGAGTGGATTTATCTACATCATCAAGAAAAAAGCCCTCGATTGGGAAGATTAGCATGGTAATGGAATATTACTGACAATTCAGTATATTCTCATTCTAAAACACAACTATTATGGCACGTCCTGTAAAATATAATATTTATCCTAAAAAAGCCGATATCCATAACAACATCGCCATTTCGGAAATGCCGGAAGGATATCAGGGAGAAGGATATTTTGCAACCAGCTTCGAAAAAGTGGTTGGATTGGCAAGAAAAAATTCATTGTGGCCATTGCCCTTTGCCACGTCCTGCTGTGGAATTGAATTTATGGCCACGATGGGAGCGCACTATGATCTTTCCAGATTTGGATCTGAAAGGATGGGATTTACACCGCGGCAGTGCGATATGTTGATGGTGATTGGAACGATCGGAAAAAAAATGGCCCCGGTTTTACGCCAGGTGTACATTCAGATGGCTGAACCGAGATGGGTTATCGCCATTGGCGCCTGCGCTTCTTCGGGTGGCATTTTTGACACCTACAGCGTGCTGCAGGGAGTGGATCAGATCATCCCGGTAGACGTTTACGTGCCTGGATGTCCGCCACGGCCCGAAGCAATGCTCGACGGCATACTGCGCATACAGGATCTCGTTCACAATGAAAGTCTGCGGAGAAGAAACAGTGATCATTATAAAGCCTTGCTCAACAGTTATGGAATTCAATAACGCATTAACAGGCCGATAGCGATGGATATTACAAACGAAATTATCATAAAGAAACTAACAGAACGTTTTGGCAGTGAGGTGTACAACGTGGAGGAGCCGTTCGGACTGCTTTCCTTCGAAGTTCCAAAAGAATTAAATATTGCGGTTCTGGATTTTCTATACAATGATTCTGAATTGCGGTTTCAATTTCTTACCGACATCTGCACCGTGCATTATCCCGATTACAAAGGAAGAGAACTGGCAGTAGTCTATCACTTGCACAACCTGTTTGACAATATCAGACTCAGATTTAAAGTATTTACTTCCATCGATTCGCCCGACATTCAAACCGCCACCGTTCTTTATGAATGTGCCAATTGGATGGAACGCGAATCTTACGATTTCTTCGGAATCAATTTCGTAGGACATCCCAACCTGAAGAGAATCATGAATGTGGATGAAATGGATTATTTCCCGCTGAGAAAAGAATATCCGCTGGAAGATATGACAAGAAGAGACAAGGACGATGAAATGTTTGGAAGAGACAGTTTTTATTATGAAGACGCTTCAAACAATTTGTAAAAGGCTGCGTGTTAAAATAAAAAAAAATGGCTGAATTTAGTGCAAATATAAAGCTGCCGGAAGGTTCCATTGAAAAGCAAACTTCCACCGTAAACCTCGGGCCTACCCATCCTGCAACGCACGGTGTATTTCAAAATATACTTGAGATGGATGGAGAAACCGTGGTTTCAGCAGAACAGACCGTAGGGTACATTCATCGCGCATTTGAAAAGATTGCAGAACGAAGACCGCTTTACCAGATCACACCGCTTACTGATCGCCTCAATTATTGCAGTGCGCCGATCAATAATATGGGCTGGCACCTGGTATGTGAAAAGCTGTTGAATGTAAAAACGCCCAAAAGGGTTGATTATATGCGGGTGATGATCATGGAGTTATCAAGAATTTCTGATCACCTCATTTGCAACTCAGTGGTGGGCGTTGATTCCGGTGCATTATCGGTTTTCCTGTACGTGATGCAATACCGCGAATTGATATATGAAATTTATGAGGAAATCTGCGGATCAAGGCTTACGACCAATATGGGCAGGATCGGCGGTTTCGAAAGAAATTTCAACAATACCGTCTTCGAAAAAACTGAAAAGTTCCTCAATGAATATCCGAAGGTGTTGAGAGAATTTGAAAACCTGCTCACGCGAAACCGGATCTTCATGGACAGAACGATCGGAGTGGGCGGCATCAGTGCTGAACGGGCGTTGAATTACGGATTCACCGGTCCCAACCTGCGGGCTGCCGGTGTGGACTATGATGTTCGCGTACATTCGCCCTACAGCAGCTACGAAGATTTCAACTTTGAAATCCCGGTAGGGAAAACCGGCGATTGCTACGATCGCTTCCTCGTAAGAAATGAAGAGATGTGGCAAAGTTTGAGCATTGTACGACAGGCGTTTGAAAAATTACAGGATTTCAAGGGCGCGGAAGCCGAGGTATTTCACGCCGACGTTCCCGAATATTACCTTCCCAAAAAAGAAGATGTTTATACAAAAATGGAAGCGCTGATCTGGCATTTCAAATTGATCATGGGTGAAATCGAAATGCCGAAGGGCGAGGTTTATAACAGCGTGGAAGGTGCGAATGGTGAACTGGGTTTTTACCTGATCAGCGATGGTGGCCGTACGCCTTACCGTCTTCATTTCAGAAGACCGTGCTTTATTTATTACCAGGCATATGAAGAACTGGTGAAAGGAAGCATGCTGGCCGATGCTGTGATTACTTTAAGCAGTCTGAACCTGATAGCGGGGGAAATGGATGCTTAGAAATGATTTTAAAATATTAATATTCTGATTGCATGATACAGTTTTCTTCTGAAAAGTTACGCGAAGTGGATAACATCATCGCACGGTATCCTGAAGGAAAGCAAAAAAGCGCTCTTCTGCCCTTGTTGCACCTGGCGCAGGACGAGTTTGGCGGCTGGCTGAGCGTGGAAACCATGGATTATGTAGCATCCTTATTGCAGTTGAAACCGATTGAAGTATATGAAGTGGCTTCCTTCTATAGCATGTATAATTTAAAGCCGGTTGGCAAATATGTATTTGAAGTTTGTCAAACCGGCCCCTGTATGCTTAAAGGGAGCGATGATATAATTGAATATATTCAGCAAAAATTAAATATCAAGCCCGGAGAAACCACTCCGGATGGAATGTTTACATTAAAAAAAGTGGAATGCCTGGGTGCTTGCGGATACGCCCCGATGATGCAATTGGGAAAGACTTATCGCGAACATCTTACTAAAGAGAAAGTGGACCAGATTGTGTCTGAATGCAGCAGGAACGCAGCGGGCAGCAATTAAATCGGGTTGAATCAGTAGTTTGTTCATCATAAAAATTAATCCTTATGAAAGTTATACCATATTTGGGATTCCGGGGAAATGCAGAAGAAGCATTGAATTTTTATGCGGAAGTGTTTGATGGAAAGATTACTTTTTTGCAGCATTACGATCAGTCGCCAATGGAGGTCGATGAGGGCTACAGCCATAAGGTGGTGCACGCTACATTCGTCTTTGGAGAGAATACCCTGATGGCTTCCGATATGAAAGACCAGCCGGAAACGCCCTATTCAAATGTGCAACTCTCTGTGTCGATGGACAGCGAAGAACAGATTGACCGGGTGTTTACTGCAATGAGTGAAGGAGGGGCAGTTATCCTGCCGCTCGAAAAACAATACTGGGGAGCTAAATTTGGAATGATTCGCGATAAGTTCGGCATCCTTTGGATGTTTAATTATGATGAAAAATAATTGTTGAGCAGGTTTCAAACTGAGAAACTTATGAAATTATTACTGGAAAATATTCATATTGACGGGATAAAATATTTTGATACTTACGTCAAAAACGGCGGTTATAGAAGCATTGAGAAAGCCTTTAAGATGTCTCCTGAAGAGATTGTGGAAGCGGTAAAACAAAGCGGATTAAGGGGAAGGGGAGGAGCAGGATTTCCTACCGGTTTAAAATGGAGCTTTCTGGCCAAGCCCGAAGGCGTTCCGCGCCACCTCGTCTGCAATGCGGATGAAAGCGAACCCGGCACCTTCAAAGACCGGTATCTGATGGAATTTATTCCTCATTTACTCATTGAAGGCCTGATTGTTTCATCCTATGCGCTTCAAAGCAATGATACTTATATCTACATCCGCGGAGAGTATGCCTGGATTGCAGACATTTTAGAACAGGCAATTCAGGAAGCAAAAAACAATGGTTATCTCGGGAAGAATATAAAAGGAAGCGGATTCGATTGCAATATTTATGTGCACCGCGGCGCCGGAGCCTACATCTGCGGTGAAGAAACTGCCTTACTCGAAAGTCTCGAAGGAAAAAGAGGAAATCCGAGAATAAAGCCGCCGTTTCCGGCAATCAAGGGCGCATGGGGACGGCCAACGGTGGTGAACAACGTTGAAACCCTGGCTGCAGTAGTTCCGATCATAAACATCGGCGCAGCCGAATACGCAAAGATCGGAGTGGGAAGATCTACGGGTACCAAATTGATCAGTGCCTGCGGTCATATCAATAAGCCGGGCGTGTACGAAATCGACATGACGATTTCGGTGGAAGAGTTCATTTTCTCCGATGAATATTGTGGCGGCATCGCAAACGGAAAAAGATTGAAAGCCTGCATTCCGGGCGGCTCATCCGTTCCCGTTTTGCCGGCCAACCTGCTGCTGAAAACCGCGAAAGGCGAAACCAGGTACATGAATTATGAAAGCCTGAGTGAGGGCGGATTTGCGACCGGATCAATGATGGGCAGCGGCGGATTTATCGTGATGGATGAAGATACCTGTATTGTGAAAAATACCTACACGCTTTCCCGGTTTTATCGCCACGAAAGTTGCGGTCAATGCAGCCCTTGTCGTGAGGGAACCGGCTGGCTTGAAAAGATTCTGCTGAAGATAGAAAAAGGAAAAGGAAAACTTTCAGATATTGATTTGCTTTGGGATGTTCAGGGCAATATCGAAGGAAACACGATCTGTCCGTTTGGTGATGCGGCGGCCTGGCCGGTAGCAGCAGCAATCAGACATTTCAGAGATGAATTTGAATGGCATGTCTTACATCCCGAGGAATGCCAGGTTAGAAATTATGGACTGGCCGGTTATGCAGAACCCCTGCAGGCGGCAGCGGTCTAAAAAATTTTTTCAATAAAAAGTTCCTTAAGGAAAAAAGAATGGAACAACAGCAATTATTCAGAGTAACGATAGACGATATCCCGGTGGAAGTGCCGCCGGGCACCACCATTCTCGAAGCGGCAAGAAAGATCGGAGGGGAGGTTACACCGCCTACCATGTGTTATTACAGCAAGCTGGAAGGCAGTGGAGGAAAGTGTCGCACCTGTCTCGTGGAAGTAACAAAGGGAAGTGAAAAAGATCCGCGGCCAATGCCCAAACTCGTGGCAAGCTGCCGTACTTCGGTAATGGATGGGATGGAAGTGCGAAACATCACGAGTGAAAAAACGTTGAATGCAAGGGAAGGTGTGGTAGAACTGCTGCTGATCAATCATCCGCTTGACTGCCCCATCTGCGACCAGGCGGGAGAATGCGATCTCCAGGATCTGAGTTACCAGCACGGAGATGCGCCCACAAGATTTGAATTTCAGAAAAGAGTATTCGAAAAACACAACCTCGGACCGTATATTCAGCTCCACATGACAAGATGTATCCTTTGTTACAGGTGTGTGATGGTGGCCGATCAGCTCACAAAACAGCGGATACACGGCGTACTCGACCGCGGAGAAAGAGCAGAGATTGCCACCTATATCGAACAATCGCTTGAGAATGATTTCATTGGAAATGTGATTGATGTTTGCCCGGTTGGCGCATTAACAGACCGAACTTTCCGGTTTAAGAACAGGGTTTGGTTTACCAAGCCGGTGAATGCCCATCGCGACTGTCCTACCTGCTGCGGAGAAGTAAGGCTGTGGATGAGGGGAGATGAGGTTTACCGCGTTACCGTGAGACGCGACCAATGGGGGGAAGTAATGGATACCGAAGATGGAAAACCGGGCTGGATCTGCAACGAATGCCGATTCGAAAAGAAGAAAACCAGTGACTGGATCATCGATGGTCCCGCAACGGTAAACCGCCATTCCGTAATTTCTGCCAATCACTATGTGAAAAAAGAAATTCCCGAAGGCACGTTTGAAAAGCTGATGGATGGAAGAAAGCCCCGCATATTTATGAAAATTCATGACGTAAGTGAGGTAAACAAGCCCAACATTCATTTAAATGAAATAGAAGGCCCTGCGACCGGCGATACTTTCGATCAGGAAAAATATCAGCTTGAAAATAAAAACGAAAAAGATCAATAAATAATCTGCAACTCATGACTATTGACTGGTTTTATATTCTGGAGAAATTGATTCTGATCGCCATTGTTGTTACCATTTCGCTGGTGATTGCAATGTATTCAACCTATGCGGAAAGAAAAGTTGCGGCCTTCATGCAAGACAGGATCGGACCAAACCGTGCCGGCCCGTTTGGGCTGCTTCAGCCGCTGGCCGATGGGGTAAAATTGTTTTTTAAGGAAGAAATAATTCCAAACAGTTCCAATAAGTTCATGTTTATCCTCGGCCCTTCACTGGCAATGTTAACGGCCATGATGACGAGTGCCGTTATTCCCTGGGGAAATCAACTCGAGCTTTTTGGAAGAACAATCCCATTGCAGATAGCAGACGTAAACATCGGAATCCTGTTTGTTTTCGGAGTTGTGAGCCTCGGAGTTTATGGAATCATGATTGGCGGCTGGGCATCAAACAATAAATTTTCCCTGCTTTCGGCGCTAAGAGGAGCCAGCCAGGTAATCAGTTATGAACTGGCGATGGGAATTTCATTGATTGCACTGCTGATGCTAACGGGATCGCTCAGTCTCCGTACCATCGTGGAAGAACAGATCAACACCAATTGGAACATCGTTTACCAGCCCCTCGGTTTTTTCATTTTCTTCGTTTGCGCCATGGCCGAATGCAACCGGGCGCCTTTCGATCTTCCGGAAGCGGAAAGTGAATTAAATATGGGATATCATCAGGAATATTCATCCATGAAACTTGGATTTTATCTTTTTGCCGAATACGTGAATATGTTTATCAGTTGCGCCATCATCGTTACACTTTTCTTTGGCGGCTACGATATTCCGTTCCTCGATGAATCTACACTTTCAGTGAATACCGCAGGAATACTGGGAGTGGTTGCTTTTCTCATTAAAATATTTATATTTATTTTCATATTTATGTGGATCCGATGGACGCTGCCAAGATTCAGATACGATCAGTTGATGAATCTGGGCTGGAAATCGTTGATACCCCTTGCACTGTTTAATATGCTGGTTACCGGCGCATGGGTATTGTGGAGAATGGGCTAATGAGAGTATGATTTAAAACTCAAGCCGCCGAAAGTGAATAAATTGCGGCGGTTAGAATTGGAAACAAGCTTTAGAAAAATAATTTTGCAGCCGTTTTGGTTGCAAAGGGAGAGAAACAGAAATGGAGGCATTAACAAAAAGAGTAAAACAGGTAGACCGGAAGCCGATGAGCTTTCTGGAAAGAATATATATTCCTGCCATATTGAAGGGAATGGGGATCACTTTTATGCACATGTTTAAAAAGCGGCCCACCATTCAATATCCCGAAGAGAAGCGGCCGGTAAGTCCGGTTTTCAGGGGACTTCACGTATTAAACCGCGATGAAGAGGGCCGCGAAAGATGCACAGCCTGCGGACTCTGCGCACTTGCTTGTCCCGCAGAAGCCATTACCATGGAGGCAGCAGAAAGGAAGATCGGAGAGGAACATCTGTACCGTGAAGAAAAATATGCGGCTCGGTATGAGATCAATATGCTCCGCTGTATTTTCTGTGGTTTATGTGAAGATGCTTGTCCGAAAGACGCGATTTATTTATCACAAACAATCACGCCGGCGAGCTACAACCGCGCCACGCAGATCTATGATAAACAGGCGCTGCTGATTCCCAATCCGGAAACGCAGCCAAAAGAGTTTGAAAAAGCCAAAAACGGAGAAGTTGATAAAAAAAATAATATGGTTAAATAAACCGGCTGCGGCTGTTTTATTGAATAAAAATAAAATGAATAATGAGTACTGCTGAGGCAATTTTTTGGCTGTTAAGTCTGCTCGCTTTGTTTAGTGCCATCATGGTATTGGTAAGTAAAAATCCGGTTAACAGTGTTCTCTGGCTGATTGTTGTATTTTTTTCCATCTCCGGACATTACCTGTTGCTGAATGCGCAATTTCTTGCAATCGTGAATATCATCGTTTATGCAGGTGCAATCATGGTGCTGTTTCTGTTTGTGATCATGTTGATGAATCTGAATTCTGAAACGGAACCGCAAAGAAACATCTGGATGAAGTTTTTTGGTGTGATCTCGGGCGGATTATTACTTTGGATCTTCATTTCCGCCACCCGTTCGGCCGTGGAAATCCAGGGAAAAGACGCGATGGTGGGTTCCGGAGATATCGGATTGATAGAAAACCTCGGAAAAGTATTGTTTACCCAATATGCTTTACCGTTTGAAATCAGCAGCGTTTTATTTTTAAGTGCAATGGTGGGAGCCGTTGTCATCGGGAAAAAAAATTAATGTTATTTACTAAGGAAAACTTTATAGATGCCAGTTCAATATTATATCGTTTTAGCAGCCTGTCTCTTTTGTATCGGCGTAGTGGGCGTATTAATCCGTCGTAACGCAATCATCATATTCATGTGCATTGAGCTGATGTTGAATGCCGTTAACCTGCTGCTCGTGGCTTTTTCGAAAATGCAGGAGGGATCGGCCTTATTGCAGGCTTCAAATCCTGCTGCCGGAACGGATGCACAGCTCTTTGTGTTTTTTATTATGGTGGTAGCGGCGGCAGAAGTAAGTGTGGGACTGGCAATCATTGTAATGATGTACAGGAATGTTCACTCAGTGGATATTAATTTTCTGAACAGACTGAAAAATTAATTGTAGAAAAGCTTGAATAATTTTTAAAATTTTAAAACCTTAAGGTTTTGAAATCCTTTAAGGACAGGATATGAATAATTTAGTTTATCTGGTACCATTACTGCCGTTTTTAGGTTTTTTGATCAACGGGATTTTTAGAAAGTCACTTTCAAAATCTGCGATCAGCTTTATCGCCTGCGGCCTCATCCTTGCTTCATTTGCCGTCAGCCTGATCTTATTTTTTAATGTAAGAACCAATGGTGGCGAGATAGTAACTTATTTTAACCTGATCAATGTTCCGGGGTTTACCATTCCCTTTGCCTTTCAGATCGATCAGCTGTCAGTGATCTTTTTGCTGATCATCACGGGTATCGGATTTCTTATTCATCTCTACAGCACTTCTTACATGCATGAAGAAACCACCGACCACTACGGAAGGTATTTTTCTTACATGAATCTCTTCGTTTTCTCGATGTTGCTTCTCGTTATGGGAGCCAACTTCGTTATCATGTTTGTGGGATGGGAAGGCGTGGGTTTATGTTCTTACCTGCTAATCGGATATTGGTTTAAAAAGGATGAATATACTTACGCCGCCAGGAAGGCCTTTGTGATGAACCGCATTGGTGATGTCGGTTTTCTTCTTGCCATTTTCTGGATCATCAAATCCTTCGGTACCGCAAACTTTGCCGAAGTCTTCGATCAGGCCGATTCGCTTTCATCATTCGATGTTACCGCCATCACCTTATTGCTGTTTGTAGGTGCCGTGGGAAAAAGTGCGCAAATCCCGCTTTATACCTGGTTGCCCGATGCGATGGCCGGACCTACACCTGTTTCGGCTCTCATCCACGCCGCTACTATGGTTACCGCGGGTATCTACATGATTGCAAGAAGTAATGCTTTCTATTCTTTAAGTGAAACATCTCAAAATATTGTAGCAGTCATTGGTCTTGCAACTGCCCTGCTCGCAGCCTCCATTGCACTGTATCAAAACGATATTAAAAAGGTTTTGGCTTATTCTACCGTGAGTCAGCTCGGTTTCATGTTTCTCGCCCTCGGCGTTGGCGCTTATACTACCGGTGTTTTTCATGTAATGACGCATGCCTTTTTCAAAGCACTTCTCTTTCTCGGCGCAGGATCGGTGATTCACGCCATGGGCGGAGAGCAGGATATTACGAGAATGGGCGGATTAAGGAAAAAGCTTCCCATCACCTTCATCACCTTCCTGATCGCGGTGCTTGCGATTTCGGGATTTCCATTCACATCGGGATTTATTTCAAAGGATGAGATCCTCGTGGCCACGCTTTCTTACAGCCCGGTTTTATACTGGCTGGCAGTATTCGCAGCAATTCTAACGGCTTTGTATATGTTCAGATTGCTGATGCTCGTATTTTTCGGAGGATTCAGAGGAACCGCCGATCAACAAAGCCATTTGCATGAATCGCCTGCTTCGATGACCATTCCACTCATTGTGTTGGCTTTCTTGTCGCTGTTTGGTGGTTTTGTGCAACTGCCGCCTGCATTCGGAGGAACGGATTATCTCAACCAGTTTCTGGCGCCGGTAGTTCCGGCATCGATTCATGAACATTTGGATGCCACGAAACAGGAATATTATCTACTGATTGGAACAGTGATTGTGCTTGCGATCGTCATTTTTTACACTTACAAAAAGTTTGCGGTTAAGAATTTCGAAGGAAAATATTCAGGATTTAAAAAAGTCCTTTCTGATAAATGGTATATTGATGAATTGTATGATGTAGCAGTGGTGAAACCGGTTGACCGGTTTTCAAACTTCCTGAAAAACGGGGTTGAAAAGATGGGAATTGATGGAATCGTAAACGGAGTCGGACGTTT
Organism: Bacteroidota bacterium; assembly: GCA_023423835.1. Lineage (GTDB taxonomy): Bacteria > Bacteroidota > Bacteroidia > Chitinophagales > Chitinophagaceae > JAFAEW01. Next base: position 17,959 of record JAFAEW010000022.1, read on the forward strand.
TGTGCAATACTCATCGCGCCAGTTGCGGCTTTTGCAAACAGGACAGATCGGAAGTTATTTATTGCTGATGGTCTTCTCCATCGCAGTTTTGTTTTTAGTGTTTTGGAACCAGGAAATTATTGTAGAGTTCCTGCAAAAAATATTCAGCAGGTAAACTAAAAGAAAATGATTGCATTATTACTCTTATTGATCCCATTGATCACCGGTTTTCTTAATTTTTTTATAAGGGGAGAAAGGGCGGCAAAAAACTGGTCGCTGCTTGCTTCCGTTCTCACCTTTATTGTAGCAATAATTGCCGTTTTGCCCGGTCAAACAAATGCCGCGCTTTCAATAGACAGCATCTGGCTGCCTTCGCTTGGAGCAAGATTTTCACTGCAGCTTGATGGAATCGGAAAAATGCTCTGCTTTCTTACCGCGATTGCTTATCCCATCGTATTTATTGCAACCTACAGAAATGAATACCGGCGTCCGGGAAATTATCATGCACTGATGCTGCTGCTGCAGGCCGGATTAATGGGTGTTTTCCTTTCCACCGATGCTTTGCTGTTTTATTTCTTCTGGGAACTTGCATTGATTCCCGCTTATTTTCTTTGCAGTGCATGGGGAGGCGAAAAACGAATTCCCGTTACCATCAAGTTTTTCATCTACACCTTCATTGGCTCATTACTGATGCTGATCGGCATTATCTATATGTTTTATAAAACGCCCGATCATTCCTTCGCCCTGAGTTCCTTCATGAATGTGAAATTTTCGGGCAATGAACAAAATTTTGTCTTCTGGCTGTTCTTTATAGCCTTTGCGATAAAAATGCCCATCTTCCCTTTCCATACCTGGCAGCCCGATACTTATGAACAGGCGCCCACCTCTGTGACGATGATTTTGAGTGGCGTAATGGTGAAAATGGGATTGCTGGGAGTGGTCCGGTGGTTGCTGCCGGTATTTCCCGATGCAGCCCTTCACTTCAGCCGTTTGATCATCATTCTCAGTGTGATCGGATTATTATATGCCTCCTTCATCGCAATAAGACAGGATGATTTTAAACGGATGATCGCCTATTCTTCCATTGCCCACGTGGGAATTATGTCTGCTGCTTTATTTGCATCCGGAAATGTGGGAACCCACGGAGCAATCATCCAAATGTTTAACCACGGAATAAATGTAATCGGATTGTGGATCGTGGCCGACGCTATTGAACATCAGATCGGAACGCGTAAGTTTAGTGAAATGGGCGGATTGGCTCAGAAAGCACCGGCACTCGCAATCTTTTTATTTGTTCTCGCAATGGCAAATGTGGCCCTTCCGCTCACCAATTCTTTCATCGGAGAATTTATGATGTTTAACGGCATCTTCTCCTACAGCATCTGGATCGCTGCATTCGCGCTGATCAGCATTATTTTGTCGGCAGTGTATTCACTCAATATGATTAAAAGGGTTTTATTTGGATCGGGTTCCATTACTTCTTTGAAAATGCAGGAGATCAGAACCGGACGGGAACTGATGTTGATCCTGATTGCGATCCTGATCGTTTTTCTCGGAGTTTATCCACAACCATTATTAAATTTAACCGTTGATACCGTTCAATCGGTTTTATTAAAATTTCATTTATAAATAAGGCTAATCGAACTATATGAACGCAATTATTCTTTCGGCTTTTTTTGGGATTGTAATGATGTTTGCAAGCTTTTTAATTCAAAATAAAAAGACCTTCAGACACATCGCCTCGGTATTGATGTTGGGTTTGCTGATTGCCAATATTGCTGATTCTTACGGATATACGCTTTTCAGTTTCCCAACCTACGGAATGGTTGAATTTGGACGCTATGGGCTGTTGTTTAATTCACTCGCCATCGGATGCACCCTGATCTATATCCTCATCAGCGGAAAAGAATTTGAAAAAAGTAATTATACGGCCGAATTTTTTGTGTTGATATTTTTCATCACCTGCGGCATCTCCTTGCTAACCTCTTTTAATAACCTGCTGATGCTGTTTCTCGGAATCGAGATACTTTCCATTCCACTGTACATTCTTTCGGGAAGTGATAAAAGAAACATGCGAAGCAATGAAGCCGCTTTGAAATATCTTTTGATGGGATCCTTTTCCACCGGCATCATGCTGATGGGAATTGCCCTTTGTTATGGCGGCACCGGCACTTTCGCACTGGAAGTGGCAAAACCGGCAGCTTCGCATTTTACCAAAGGCGTGGCTTCGTTTCTCGAAATATTCGGATTAATTCTATTGGTTTCGGCTATGGCATTTAAGGTATCGGCAGCGCCATTTCATTTCTGGGCTCCGGATGTCTATGACGGCGCTCCCAGCGTGGTTACTTCCTACATGGCAACGATTGTGAAAGCTGCCACCTTCATCGCTTTCCTTAAGCTCTGTGCGGTGCGGATGATTAGTACCGGAGAGTTTGTAAACTGGAAGCTGATCTTCTCCGTTCTGGTGGTTGCCACGCTTGTTATCGGAAATATCACGGCCATTTTTCAACAAAGCGTTAAACGGATGCTTGCCTACTCGAGTGTGGCACAGGCTGGATTTATGCTGTTCGCGCTGATCAGCCTCAATGATGTGGCTGAAGAAGGACTGTTGCTCTATTCCGTTGCCTACAGTCTTGCAACCATCGGATTGTTTGCCACCCTCATAAAAATGAAGGATTATAGCTTGAGCGGTTACAATGGGCTTTCAAAAACGCAACCGGTTTTGGCAGCTACCAATGCCATCTTCCTGTTTTCGCTGGCCGGCATTCCATTAACCGCCGGATTTTTCGCGAAATACTATATGCTCGCTTCGGTTTTAAAAACCGGCACCTACACCTGGATCGTCATCGTAGGAGTCATCTTTGCCACCGTAAGCGTTTTCTATTATTTCAGGGTCATCCAGGCGATGTATTTCAAAGAAGGAACTTCTGAAACCACTGAAGTGTCGAAGTCATTTAATGTGGGCATCATCGTCATTGCCGCACTGGTGGTTTTACTCGGTATCTTTCCTTCATGGATCTTAAGCTGGTTGTATTTTTAGCCACTTAAAAAGCCTCGTTTCCATTCATGTTAATTTTCTGAATTAACGGTCAGGCTACGTTATCTTTATACCTCGGGATGGTATAAAAATTAATAAACCTCATGACATTAAAGGATTCTTTTTCGCTGGCGTTTAATACCGTTAAAAGCAATAAGTTGCGAACCGGCATAACGGTGGCGATTATTGCTTTTGGAATTATGGCTTTAATCGGAATCATCACCGCCATCGACGCTATGAACGGAAGTTTGAGAGATAGCTTTTCTACCATGGGCGCCAACGGATTTACCATTTCCTACAAAGAAAGGTTCCGCTTCAACAATGGCAGCGATGATAACAATTCAGACAACGGGAAAAAGCTGAAAAAGTCTAATCTCGATCAGCCGATAACCGTCCAGGAAGCGGAAATGTTTAAGCAGAATTACCATTTCCCGGCGTTGGTAAGTATTGCATTATCGGGGCCTGGCAATATGGAAGCCCGTTATCAGAGTAAGAAAACCAATCCCAACCTGTATATGAGGGGAGGAGATGAAAACTATCTTATTGTAAACGGGTATTCGGTTGAATCGGGCCGCAATCTTAACCAGGCCGATGTTTCTTCCGGAAGAAATGTCTGTATTCTTGGAAGCGATGTGGCTTCAAAACTGTTTGGAACCGAAACCCGCGATCGTGCTGTAGATAAAGTGATCAGTCTCAACGGCCTCAGTTACCGCGTGATCGGCGTTTTGAAAAGTAAAGGATCGAGCCCAATGCTGCGCGCCGACAATATTATTGTTTCATCTTATAACAATGTACGCAAGCTTCAGAACGTCTCCAATTCATTTACAATTGGTGTAATGGCGAATGATCTGCAGTTATTACAACCCGCAATTGGCGAGGCGATGTCTGTCTTTCGCGGAATCAGGAGGCTTGGTCCTACGGAAGCAGAAAATTTTGTGGTGGAAAAAAGTGATAAACTGGCCGAAACCTTCATCAGTCTCCTCAGCAGCATCCAGGGAGCTGCCGGAGCTATCGGATTGATTACGCTGATTGGGGCCGCCATCGGCCTGATGAATATTATGCTGGTTTCCGTAAATGAAAGAACAAGAGAAGTAGGATTAATAAAAGCGATTGGCGGAAAACGCACCAACATCAGGCAGCAGTTTCTGTTTGAATCGACCATCATCAGCGTATTAGGAGCAATTTTTGGCATTGTGCTCGGCGTGTTGGTGGGAAATATTTTTTCGATGGTTTTAGGAACGGGATTCGTAGTTCCCTGGATGTGGGTGATCCTTGGCATCGTCATTTGTAGTGTAGTTGGATTGCTAGCCGGATTATGGCCCGCTATTAAAGCGGCAAAACTAAATCCGATTACTGCTTTGAGGTACGAGTAGGGCAGCGCATTAAGTGATCAAAAAATGTCGAACAGTATAAAATTTATTAACAAAATATTAACTTATTAATTTGAACAGTATGTTGATGAGTTTATTAACTTCAAATTGTTAAATAAATCCAAAAAAGCTAAACATTAAATCCTTTCGATGCGACCACTACTACTGCCCGACACACTTCAATACGCGCTACATGAAGAAGGCAGGATTCGCTGGAGCATTACCCAAACCGGAAGTTCATTTGTTTATGATTACTTCTTAAAAGACCATTTAGGAAATATCAGAAGTGTAATTACCGAAGAAACAAGAACCGATGCCTATCCCTATGCAAGCCTTGAAGATGCAACACTTGCCACTGAAAAGAATTATTATACGAACCTTGATATCGGAAGAAAAAATAAAACGAGCGTTCCCGGCTATCCCAGCAATGATGCCACCACCAATCCGAACAATTACATTCAGGAGTTAAACGGAAATACTACAAAAACAGGAGCGGGAATGTTTATAAAAGTTATGGCCGGCGATAAATTAAATGTTTCTACAAGTTATTGGTACCCTGCCACATTCACTTCCGCTCCTAATGTAAGTCCGCTGACTGATTTGGTAACTGCAATAGCCTCCGGAGTGTCAGGCGAATCAGGTGGAAAGTTGCTGGAAAGTCAGTTAAACACAACTGTTCTTTCTCCTTCCATCACAGGATTTTTAAACAACCGCGATGCCGGAAACAACATCACCAAACCCAAGGCTTATCTAA
>JAFAEW010000051.1 GCA_023423835.1 Bacteroidota bacterium
GGTCCAGTCAGGACGGCATTCTATGATTATTGGTGCAATAGCTGTATGCATGGATTCGATGTGAAAATTTTTCGCCACACCTACAATTTCTCCGCGTCCGCCATAAGTTTCAATCGTCATTCCTACAGGATCTTTCAATCCCATCTGCCGGGCGGCTTCTTCATTAATGATGAAGGCCGTGCTGTCTGTTGCAAACTTTTTCGAAAATGCCCTGCCAGCTTTCATTTCAATTCCCATTGTTTGAATGATATTGAAATCACCGGTGATATAGCTGAAGAAAATATCTTCGTTTTCGGGTTTGCCGGGCCATTTTACACCGCCGCCCCGGTTATTATTCATGGTGAATGTGGAAGTGGCTCTTGCCACCTGAACGACGCCCGGCACCTTTTCAAACATGTTAATGGCAGTTTCATTCTTTCCCTCCGCAATGTTATTCGGAAACCAGATGAGATTTTCTTTATTGTACCCGAGATCTTTATGTTTGATGAAGTTTATTTGGAGATAAACGACAATGGTGCCTACGATCAACATAACTGAAATCGTGAATTGTAGAACAACAAGACTTTTTCTTATCCAGATATCTCCATACGACACTGAAGCATTTTTCAGTACTTTTGAAGGCTTGAATGACGATAAGGCAAAGGCCGGATAACTACCAGCTAATATGCCCGTAATTAAAACGATTCCCGCTAAAGAAAGTACGAAGTTGACATCGGTAAATTCGAGGGTAATCTGTTTTTGGAGGAATTTATTGAATGCGGGAAGTACCGCCCAAACCAGGCAGACCGCCACCACACCCGCAAGCACTGAAAGCAGGATTGATTCCGTCATAAATTGCAAAACCAATGATCGCCGTTCTGCGCCCAGGGTTTTTCTTACACCTACTTCTTTTGCTCTTTTTGTGGCGCCCGCAGTTGAGAGGTTCATGAAGTTGATACACGCAAGTAAGAGTATAAAAACGCCGATCCCCGTAAACATTCTTACATAAGTAATACGGCCCCCACCCGCATAACCACCGTTTTTGAAATCATTGTACAAATACCAGTTGTCAATCTGCCACGCAAACAAACTATTCTTATCCTGTTCATCGGTATATTTCTGCATAAAGTTTTTCAAGGCAGCGTTTACCTTATCCACGTTTGCCGTTTCCCCGAGCTTTATATAGGTCCTTACGTTATTGTTTTTCCAGTTTTCCTCGCCATTTGTGGTTTCCTTTATGTAATCGGTCATGGGCATGAGAAAGTCGAACCTGATCGTAGAATTCTTTGGAACATCTTTCATTACACCCGCAACTTTATAAGACTCCTTCTTTTCTACAGTGATCATTTGCCCGATCGGATCCTGTTCTCCAAAATATTTTGCTGCCAGTTGTTCTGAGATCAAAACCGTATTTGGTTCCTTTAATGCACTGCTTCTATTTCCTTTGATTAGCGTAAACGAAAAAATATTTAGAAAATCAGGATCAACATATAAACCTGTTTCTGAAAAGCTCTTGTCTCCAAGAGAAAAAAGTCTTACATCCCCCCACGATGATCTGGAAACGTACTGCACGCCCGGCAAATCCTTCTTTATGAACGGGCCAAGTAAGGTAGGACAAGCGGGAAAAGTATTAACGTCATTTCCGGATGTGACTTTATTGACCATAACAGCTGCAATCCGGTCTCTATCACGATGAAAGTCGTTGTAGCTCATTTCATTATTCACCCATAGGATTATCAGAATAAAAACGGCCAACCCGACCGCCAATCCGGAAATATTGATGAGCGAAAAGGCTTTATTTCTTTGCAAATTGCGCCATGCGATCTTAAAATGACTTTTAGACATGCCTTGAAATTTTTATGGGATCATTTGTGATAGTTTGTGTTTCAATTTTGTTATTAAATTAAGCTATTCATCATTCTGTTCTAAGGCTTTTTACCGGATTTGTAATCGCCGCCTTTATTGCCTGAAAACCAACAGTAAGGAATGCAATACCAATGGCGAGAACAGCCGTGATGACAAATACAGATGCATCGATATGAATACGATAAGCAAAATTCTGCAGCCATTGATGCATGAAATACCAGGCAACCGGAGATGCAATCAGCAGCGAAATCACCACCAGTTTGATAAAGTCCTTCGACAACAGAAACACCAATCCTTCTGTGCTTGCACCTAAAACCTTTCTGATACCCACTTCTTTTCTTCTCCGTTCTGCGGTATAAGCAGCCAGGCCGAAGAGACCAAGACATCCGACAAAAACGGCCATACCGGTAAAAATCCAGAGCAGCGACCTCAGTTTATCTTCGGCTTTATACATCTGTTCAAAATTCTCATCGAGAAACTTATATTCCAGCGGATAGTCGGGAGAAAAGCTGTTCCATACATTTTGCACCGAACGGATGGTATTTGCAAGATTGCCGCCTTTCATTTTAACTGCTACTTTCCAGGCTGCCGCAGGAAAGATTTGCATCACGGTGGTTTCAACCTTATCATATAAAGTTTTGTAATTGAAATCCTTTACTACGCCGATAATTTTACCTGTTTTCAAAGAGTCGGGATTGGTTGCTCCCCAGGGATGCCATTCGAGCTCCTTCCCGATTGCATTTGAAGGCGTTTCAAATCCTAAACTTTTGACAGCGGTTTCGTTAATTATCCAGGCATGATCTTCATCGGTGCCCATCGCTTTAGAGAAATCTCTCCCGGCCGCCAATTGCAAACCTAAAGTCTTGATGTAGTCGTAATCAACCATGAGCTGGGTGGCGGATTGCGAAACTTTTTTACCGTTGCGCGGCACAATGATTTCATCGCCTGCAACCGCATCTCCGGGAAAACCATAGCCGATAGAAACGGATGAAACACCTGCCACCTGCTTCAATTCATTTTTGAAGGCGTCGGTATTTTTAAACATATTGTCTCCGCGCATCGGAAAAAACATGATCTGATTCTTATTAAAACCCATATTTTTGTGATGCAGGTAATCCACCTGGTCAAAGACAATCAGCGAACTGATAATCAGGAGTACCGACAACACAAACTGTGTGATTACCAGGGAGTGCCGCAACCATGGAATTTGTCCGGGGTGTTGATCGGCGGTCAGATTTCCTTTTAAAACTTTTACCGGTTTAAAACGCGAAAGAACGAGTGAAGGATAGAAGCCTGCAATTATTCCAACCACAAAGATCAGTGCAATAATAATCAGGATTGAAACAGGCTGTATGAACACCGAGAGGGGAATATTTTTTCCGGTAAATTCATTCAGCCAGGGCAGCAACACCATCGATAGTATTGTGGCAATGACTACACTGATTGCGCTTAACATAACGGTTTCCCCTATAAACTGAACCATCAGCTGGGTTTTGCCTGCACCGATGCTTTTACGGACGCCAACTTCTTTTGCGCGCCTAAGCGATTTTGCAGTTGCAAGGTTGATGAAGTTGAAACACGCGATCAGCAAAATAAAAGCGGCAATAAGGGTGAGTGCCCTCACATAAGTAATGTTACCGCGAACTGCAGCATCAAATTTAAAATCTGCTGAGTACAAATGAACATCCTGCAGGGGTTGAAAGAATGGCTTGTCAGTCGACTGCGATTCCTTTTGGAAAGCTTTCGATTTCTCCTCGACTGCTTTCTGAAACTTCAATTGCAGCTCATTCGCATCGGTTCCCTTCCTGAGTTTTACATAGGTATAGAACTGATGCCATCCCCATTTTTCCATTCTGTCTGTTGGAATTCCGGCCGCGGCCAAGGGTACTAGATAGTCGAATTGAAGGTGAAATTTTGGATTCTTTTCAAATACGGCCTTCACGCGATAAGGAACTTTATCCATCAATATCTGTTTGCCCACCGGATCCGCACTACCAAAAAAACGTTCGGCCATTTGTTCCGAAAGCACAATTGAAGAAACATCGCTCAGTGAATTGACAGTAGTACCATATTTTACAGGAATTGGAAAGACTTCAAAAAAGGTAGAATCGACGTAATAACCGCTTTGCTCGTAAATCTTTTTGTTGCCTGCCTCAAACAAGGTTTTTGTTTCGGGCAGCATCAACACCCGTGCTGTTTTTTCCACTTCGGGAAAATCCTTTTGCAAAGTAGTGGCGTACATCGGTGCGGTTACCGCCATCGTTTGGGAGCCGTCATGGTTGGTGTATTCTTCATACACGCGATAGACCTGTCCGCCATTGGGCACAAACCGGTCGTACTGATGTTCATCCCACACAAACAACCCGATTAGAATGCAGGCGGTGAGGCCGAGGGTAAGTCCGGCAATATTAATGATTGAAAATCCTTTATGTTTCAGGATATTCCTTCCTGCCATTCGAAAATAGTTGCTAAACATAAATGCTTTTTTTTCGTTTATAATGCAGTGTCTTCCATCGTTTAACCTAAATATTCCTTCAAAACCGCTGCAACAGGTTATTCCGTTCTAAGACTCTTTACCGGATTTGCAATCGCCGCTTTGATAGCCTGAAAGCTCACGGTCACCAATGCAATAAGGATCACCAGGAAACCGGCCGCGGCAAACAACTGCCAGCCCATTGAGATGCGATACGGGTAATTTTCCAGCCACCTGTTGGCCACCATCCAGGCAGCAGGAACGGCGAACACCAATGCGACGATAACCAGCTTCAAAAAATCACGCGACAAGATGGAAACAATACTGTTGACACTCGCTCCAAGTACTTTCCTGATTCCGATCTCTTTTGTTCTTTTTTCTGTTGCAAGAACCGACAATCCAAACAGGCCGATACAACTGATGAAGATTGTTAAGAGGGCACCGAACAGGAGAATCTGCTTCCATTTTTCTTCAGCCTCATATTGTTTTCTGTTTTGATCATCTTCAAATACATAAGAATAAGGCGACATTGGAAAATACTCCTTAAACTTCGCCTGAATAAACTTGAGGCTGGCCGAAGCAGTTTGCGGTTTTATCCTGATTTCAAATAAACCGTAGGAATTTGCATTCTTCATTGTAAATAACTGCGGTTCAATTTTTTCAGTGAGCGGACGAAAATGATAATCTTTCACAACGCCAACCACTGTATAGATTTCATTGTTAAATATGAAATTGACAGTCTGACCTAACGGGTCTTTCCATCCTGCCTGTTTCACAAAAGCCTCATTCACCAGCACAGAGTGAATAGAATCCGCAGGATATTTTTTCGAAAAATTACGTCCGCGTACGATCGGAATTTTAAGTGTAGGAAGATAAGATTCATCAATTGTCTCATAATGAAAAGTAATGTTTGAATCGTTTGCCAGCTTTGCCATTGTTTTCCATACGCCGGAATTTTTTGGAGCAACTTCAAGAATGTTTGGATTCTTTAGTAGTTCATTTTTGAATATTGCAGCCTGGGTATGATTGAGATGATCTTTTCCAACCTGAATGATGTTACTATCGTCATAACCAAGCGGAGTGCTCGTAAGATAATTGGATTGCGAATAAATGATGAGCGTACCGATAATCAGGAAGGATGCCAGCGAAAACTGAAGAATGACCAGTGATTTTTGAAGGTAATCTTTTCCGCCGAGGTTAAACTTGCTGTAAAGCGTAGCAACAGGCCGATAGCCCGATAAAACCATCGCAGGATAAAAACCGGCCAGGAGCCCGGTAAGTAAAAACAACAGCAAATATCCGGAGATAAGTTTTGCGTCTAATAAATAGGAAATCGCCAAAGCCTTGTTTGAGAGATGGTTAAAGACCGGTAAAACAAGCTGCACAATTAAGATGGCCAGGGCGAAAGCTAAAAAGCAGAGTAAAAAAGATTCTCCCAGAAACTGAAAGATCAGTTGTTTTCTGCTGCTTCCAACAACCTTTCGGATACCGATTTCTTTTGCCCTTCTCACCGATCTGGCAACGGTGAGGTTTACAAAATTTATGCAGGCTATCAGCAAAACAAACAGTGCGATTCCGGAGAGTATGTACGAATAGAGTGGATTACTCGCATTTGTAAGGCCGTTTTGTGCGGGTATTTCGGTACTCATATGCATGTCGGTAAACGGCTGCAGGAAATAGGAATTTAGTTTTTGGTTCGGATCGCCTCCAAACTTAGTCATCATGTCCCTGAACGTGGCAGAAGCATCCTTTTCATAATAAGCCTGCATCTGCTTTTCCACGGTGCTGATGCGTGCATTGGGAGACAATACAACGAAGGTGTTGAGAAAGAAGTTAAACCAGTTTTCATTGTTTCTCGCATCCGCTTCGGTTTCTTTAAACGGCATGAGGAAGTCGAACTGGATTGAAGAATTTTGCGGAATTTTTCTCACTACGGCCGTTACTTTATACGGAGCAAACGAACTGTCATTTTTCACTAGCATCAATTTCCCAATTGCATCCTTCGTTCCAAACTGTTTCAAAGCCTCTGCTTCTGAAATCACAATGGAATTGGGATCCTTCAGGCAGGTTTTCGGATTTCCTTCCAGCAGCGGGAAGGTAAAAATCTGGAAGAAGTTGGAATCTGCAAACAACATCTCACGGGATTGAATTTCCGTTCCGGTTTTAATATCCTGGGCTCCGCTTTGAACCCTTACAAACGTTTCTATGCCGGGAACATTCTGTGTGAACCGCGGACCTTGTAAAAATCCAGTTATACCGTCTTTATGTTCTTCTCCCTGGAAGGACGAATAGGAGGCGATGCGGTAAATGTTATCGACATTCCGGTGAAACTTGTCAAAACTTACCTCATCTTTTACGTACAGGATGATCAACATAGCGCAGGCAAGTCCCATGCTGAGGCCCGCAATATTTATGAACGAATAGATTTTATTCCGCCTCAGGTTTCGGATGGCAATTTTCAGGTAATTTTCAAACATACAACCGGTTTTATTTGTTTACTGCTATTTATTCACTTCTCAGGCTTTTGACAGGATTTGTATTGGCGGTTTTTAGGGCGCGATGTCCTACCGTTATCCAGGCAATCAGAATCGATCCCGTAATGGCGGCTACAAAAATCAACGGACTTATCGTTATCCGGTAGGTGAAATTCTGCAGCCATTGATGCATAATATACCATCCGATCGGAGCAGAAATAACGAAGGCAAGCAAAATCAGCAAGGTGAATTCCCTTGACATCAGAAACACGATGTCGGTGGAAGTTGCTCCCAGCACCTTTCTCACACCAACCTCTTTTTTGCGCTGAACCGCCATAAAGGAAACCAATCCGTATAAACCCAGGCAACTTATAAAAATGGCCAGGATGGAAAATATCTTGTATAGGATTGCCAATTGATTTTCTGATTTGTAGAAGTTGTTGATTGTTTCATCAAGAAACTTGTAAGAATAAACTTCGCGGGGATAAACACTGTTATACAATTTTTCAACTGATGCCAATACCTCCTTTTCCCGTCCTGCTTTTATTTTAATGTTAATCGTCCTGTAGGTGTCTTTATAGGTCGACATAACCACAGGCGCCATTGGTTGACGTAAGGAATAGGAATTAAAATCGCGGATTACACCAACGATTTTCGCCACCAAATGACCATCCCAAAAATCGATTTCCTTTCCTAAAGCATCTTCAGGATTTGTAATTCCCAACTTGTGCAACAGCGTTTCATTTACTACAAATTCCCTTACGGTATCGCTCGGCTGAAACGGTCGGCCGGCAACAAATTTTATATTGAAGGTTTTGAAATAGTCGGGATCAGCCCATTTCAGGTTTGCATTGAAGTTTGTAGAATTGGCTGCATGGTCAAATTTAAAATCACTGTTCCAACTGCTGTTTGAAGAAGGTGGCGCGAAACTGAAACTTACATTTTCAATGGAAGAATTAGCAAGCAACTGATTCTTCAAAAAATCGGTTTTAGATTTACTGAGGCTGTCACCGGGAACGGGAACATTTACAACCGCTGCTCTATCAAATCCAAGTGGCGCATTTCTGAAAAACTGGAGTTGATTTACTACAATCATCATTGCAATAATCAATACCTGAGCTATTACAAACTGGAAAACCACCAAGGTTCGTCTGAGCGAAATACCGCTACCCTTTTTTACCTCCAGCCTGTTTTTTAGCGCCCGTACCGGATTAAAACCGGATAAAACAAATGCAGGATAAACACCGGAAAGCAAGGAGGCAGTGATGAAAACGGCAAGAAGAAAAGTCAGCAGCATGGGATTTTGCAACAGTTGAAACGACATTTTTGCCTCAAGAATATTATTGAGGTAGGGAACCATAACGGAGGCGATGACGGCGCCCAAAACGCAGGAGAAGAACACAATTACCGAAATCTCCATCAGAAATTGCAATACCAGCTGTTTCCGGCTGCTTCCGAGCACCTTTCGTAAACCCACCTCCTTCGACCGGTTCACCGCCTGAGCCGTCGCCAGATTTATAAAATTCACGCATGCAATCACCAATAAAAACAATCCGATCAGCGAAAGTGAATTAATTAAACTATGGCTGAATGTTTTGTGATTGTAATTGCCGAACCTTTCATCGTAATGAATCTCGGATAAGGGTTGCAGCACATAGCCGTCTTTCTGGTATTCTTTAGGTTTATGCTTTTGAGCGAAGGCCGTAAGGCGGCGGTTCATCTGTGCCGGAGATATGTTTGACGGCAATACAATAAAGGTATTGGCATCACCAAAGGTACTTACCCAATCTTCAAACCTTTCTTTGTCTTCGGTTTGTTTAAGAGCGGAATAGGGAACCACCACACTAAGGGGAAAATCGGTATTCGGCGGAACGTCTTCCAGAATACCGGTTACAGTGAATTGATGGTTGTTGTCGAACGAAAAAGTTTTACCGATTGCATTTTTCCAGCTTCCGAAATATTTTTCAGCTGCAGCTTTCGTCATCACCGCGTTATTGGGTTTGTCGAGAGTGGCAGTGGCACTTCCCTGGAGAAAAGGGAAATTAAACATCTCGAAGAATTCCGGTTCAGAATAGAAAAAGTTCTGCTCAATGAACTTCGCCTGATCGCCCTGTTTTTGTGCTACAGATATTTGTCCGGATGTCCGGAAGATCGCGGCAACTTCTTTTATTTCAGGAAAATCGATTCGAATACCGTCGGCTACCGGAAAGGATACCGCATCGGAATAATCTATCCCATCGGCGTTGTGAAACTCTGTTCCAACGCGGTAGATTGAATCTTTCTTTGGGTGAAATGAATCGAAGCCTGACTGGTATTGCACTACCAGAAAAATCAGAATACTCGCGGCAATGCCAACCATCAAACCGGCTGTGTTTATAATCGTAAACGTTTTATTGCGACCAAGATTTCGTAAGGCGGACTTTAGAAAGTTTTTAAACATAGAAACGCGGTTTTTTTGCTGATATACTTAAGCTGTTAAAGAAAACGGACTAACGAAATGCCATTTGAATATAATATTGATTATCAGTAACTTACTTTGCTGTGATTGTTAAAATCTGTTCGCTTTCGATACAACCGGTGTTCGATTTCACCCGTCTGATAAAAGACCTCCCGCTTGAAATTGAAACGATCATTCGCAATTGCTTTTTTCACCTTCCAATGTGGCAGAAATGCCTGCCCTATCAGCATGTAATTGTCGTTAAAAACGATGATTTTCTACTCGCTTCTCAGGCTTTTTACCGGATTGGCTATGGCGGCCCTGATGGACTGATAACTTACCGTAATCACGGCAATCAAAACCGAAAGAATTCCCGCCAGCGCAAATACCCACCACTCGATGTTGATCCGATATGTGAATCCATCCAACCATTTGTGCATGGCAATCCAGGCAATCGGAGAGGCAATGAGAAAGGAGATAATTACCAGTTTCAAAAAATCTCTGGAAAGCAGGTTGGTAATGTTTGAAACCGAAGCGCCAAGCACCTTTCTGACACCGATTTCCTTGACGCGGCTCTCCGCCATAAAGGCCGCCAATCCAAACAGGCCGAGGCAGGAAATGAAGATGGTTAATCCGGCAAATAAGGCCGCCAGGGTTCCCGTCCGTTGTTCCTCACTGAATTTTGCCGCATACGCTTCATCAACAAAATAGTAGTCAAACGGATATTGGGGATTAAACTTTTTAAACACTGATTCTGCCAGCTTCAAATTCGTTTCTGTAGAATTGGCGGGATTGAGTTTATACTGAATCGTAGAAAACCAGGAGGCAGGTCCGAATACTGCAAGCTGTGAAATTTTTTCATAAGGCGATTCGTAGATGAAATCTTTTACCACACCCACAACGTGCCACTCACTTCCATCCGCATTTATGATTGATCCGACCGGATTCTTCAACCGCATTACTTTCACAGCGGTTTCATTTAACAGCATGGCCGTAGAATCGGTGGGAAATTTATAGATGTCAATGTCGCGGCCTTCCTTCAACTGCACACCCAATGTTTTCGCGAAACTGGCGTCGGAAGACATTCTTATGAAATCCGTTTTCTCATCAGCTTCGGTACTTCCGGGCCACTTCCAACCCCAACCATCACTGTATCGTTCGGTTATGGGGCTCATCGATTTTGTTACCGAAACCGCTGCCCCTGATTTTACCAGTTCCGTTCTTATCAGATCGTAGTTCTTTTCCGCATCGCCCTGAAGAAAAGAATAAACAACATGATCCTTATTGTAGCCGGTATCACGCGACTGTGCATAACGGATCTGGTGCTCAACAATGATGGTACAAATGATGAGGGCAATTGCGAATGTGAATTGCAATACCACCAGTATTTTGCGCGGATTTAATCTCGCATGGCTGGCTTTAAAGGTGCCTTTCAACACCTTTACCGGTTTGAAAGACGAAAGGAAAAATGCCGGATAGCTGCCGGCAAGTAAGCCGGTTAGCACGATAAATGAAATAACGATCAGCCAATTGAAGGGATCGGTATAATCAATAAAAAGCTGCTTACTTACCAGTTTATTAAATGCAGGCAGTGAAGCAGTTACGATTACCAAAGCCAATATACCGGCCAAAAAAGCAATAAAGATACTCTCACCGATAAATTGAAAGACAAGTGTTTTTTTATTTGCACCCACCACTTTCTTAATACCGACTTC
>JAFAEW010000066.1 GCA_023423835.1 Bacteroidota bacterium
TCTACCAACTGAGCTACGGAGTCAATAATAAATCAAACAGCTCAACTTCGAACTCAGAACCCTCCCGATAAGATCGGGATGCTCTACCAACTGAGCTACGGAGTCAATAATAAATCAAACAGCTGACTTCGAACTCAGAACCCTCCCGATAAGATCGGGATGCTCTACCAACTGAGCTACGGAGTCAATAATAAATCAAACAGCTCAACTTCGAACTCAGAACCCTCCCGATAAGATCGGGATGCTCTACCAACTGAGCTACGGAGTCATTTCAAAAGCGTTGCAAAAATACATTCTATCTCCTTTCCTTCAAACTTTATTCACCCCAAACCCTCCAAAATCGCTTTGGTAGATTCAAAATCTTTGTGCTGATGGCTGTTTAATCCGCAGTTGGCAGCCGCTTCTACCAACACCTTCCGGTCATCGAAGTACAAGCAGTCGGCAGCCGGCAATTGTGCAACGCCTATCGCAAGCTGGAAAATTCCGGGATCAGGTTTGCGCATTCCAACTTCGCAGGATGAAATAAATCCGTCGAAACATTCGTGTAATCCAAAGGTTTTGATGCGGTATTGATTCAGTTCACGACCCTCATTATTAATCGATAAGATCGTGTATCCGGACTCCGCCTTCCACTTCTTCAGCCATTGCAACATTCCGGGCAGTTCAACCGATTGGGAAAACATAAACGACCGGAAGTCAACCCTGGAAAAATCCCTTGGCTCATTAAAAACCACCCAATCGAGATAATCGTCTAAAGTGATCTTTCCGATCTCATAGATATTGAAAATGAAATCGTGGAGGTAATCCATTTTGTTGTAATCGATTCCAAATTTTTCTGCCGCTTTTTCTCTTGACTCATGTCCCCATCCATTGCTCAATAAAACGCCTCCGATATCAAAAAAAATAACTTTTCCCAATCTTTTAGCCATTACCTGGATTTGTTTTTTTGCGTTTCAATGGCTGCCATCAATTTGTCGTAAGGCTTATTGAATTTTTCAATACCCTCATCTTCGAGCCGCTGGCTGATCTCATCGATGTCAATTCCCTTTTCTTTAATCTTTTGCAACACTTCATCTGCGTGATCGAGGTCGTCTTCGAGATGGCTTTCAACCGTTCCGTGGTCACGAAAGGCTTCCAGCGTTTCCATGGGAATGGTATTAATCGTATCTTTTCCAATGAGTGCATCCACATACTTTACGTCGCTGAACGAAGGGTCTTTACTGCTCGTGCTTGCCCAGAGAAGATGTTGTTTTTTAGCGCCTTTCTCTTCGAGCTTTTTAAAACGGTCGCTCCAAAAAACTTCTTTATAGATCTCGTAGGCTTTCTTTGCCATTGCGATAGCCACTTCACCCTTTAAATTCCCCAGTCCTTTTTCTTCAAGTACAGGATCGATCAACACATCAATACGGCTTAGGAAAAAGCTGGCTACCGAAGCGATCTTATCGATCGGCTGACCTTTTTGAACCCTTTGTTCCAAGCCGGAAATATAGGCATCGGTAACTGCACGGTACCGGTCGAGTCCAAACAATAAAGTAATATTAACGTTGATTCCTTCGCTGATGCATTTTTCGATGGCCGCCAGCCCGGGTTCTGTTGCAGGTATTTTTATCATCACATTTTCACGATCCAGTTTTTTCCAAAGTTCTTCTGCTTGTTTTACCGTTCCGGCGGTATCTAAGGCAAGATGAGGATTCACTTCGAGGCTTACAAATCCGTCGAGGCCGTTTGAACTATCGTAGACGGGTTTAAACAAATCTGCTGCTCTTTGAATATCCTTGATCGCCATAGAGAAAAAAATGTCATCATTTGAACTGCTTCCCTTTACCATTTCGGCGATATCGCTGTCGTAATCGCTGCTGCTGCTGATTGCCTTTTCAAATATTGCCGGATTAGAGGTAACGCCTCTCACCCCATCATTATCTATCAGTTGCTGAAGTTCCCCGTTATTCATAATTTTCCGGTCAAAGAAATCCAGCCAGATACTCTGTCCAAGATCGTGAATCTGTTTCACCCTGTTTGCATTGCTTTCCATCTTATATACTTTTATTTTCTTCTAATTTTTTTACTTTGTCCAGCCGCCGCTTATGCCTTTCAGCTCCTGAAAATGAAGCCTTTAAAAAGGCTGCGGCAAATTCTTTTGCTGTTTCCGTTCCGGTAATTCTTCCGCCCAGACAAATCATATTCATATCGTCATCTTCCACACCCTGATGGGCTGAAAAATGATCTGTAATCAAGGCTGCCCGGATTCCTTTTACTTTGTTGGCCGCGATACAGGCACCTACGCCGCTTCCGCAAACGGCGATTCCTTTTTCCACTTCCTGAGCCGCCACCGCCTTCGCCAGAGGAATTACGAAATCAGGATAGTCGTCTTCTTTATTTTCTGCAAATGCGCCAAAGTCTTTCAACTGATAGCCCTGCTTTACCAGGAAATCTTTGATCGTTTCCTTCAGTTCAAAACCCGCGTGGTCAGCACAAATTCCTATTTTCATATTCCACCTGTTTGAGGCTGCCGGTTTTCTATCAGAGCTTTTGCATGTTTTACAACATTTTCAATGGTGAAGCCGTATTCAGCCATCACTTCTTCACCCGGGGCCGATTCCCCAAATTTAGTGATTCCGATCACATCTCCCTCACACCCAACATATTTGATCCAACCCATCGGCGATCCGGCTTCCACCGCAAGCCTTTTCTTCTGGTTTGGAGGAAGAACAGCATCCTTATAGGTCTGATCTTGTTTTTCAAACAATTCCCAGGATGGCATACTGACTACCGTTGCGAATATATTTTCTTCTTCCAGGGCTTTCTGCGCATGGAGAATCAGCGGCACTTCTGATCCGGTAGCGATCAGGATGAGTTGCGCATCCTGTTTTGCAGGTGATAAAATGTAAGCGCCTTTTTCGAGACCTGAAGCTTTTGCATATTTGTTTTGATCAATAACCGGCAGATTTTGACGGGTCAAAACCAGTGCAACAGGACCGCTCTGATGTTGAATGGCGACGCGCCAGGCCTGAGCAGTTTCATTTGCATCGGCCGGGCGGATTACGGTAAGGTGCGGAATAGAACGAAGTGAGATCAGTTGCTCAATCGGCTGATGCGTTGTGCCGTCCTCACCAAGTCCAATGCTATCGTGGGTAAACAGAAAGACCGGCCGGATACCCATGATGGCAGCGAGACGAATCGAAGGTCGCTGATATTCCGAAAAGATGAGGAAAGTTGCTCCATAGGGAATGAATCCTTTCGTCAGCGCGATTCCATTTATAGCGGCCGCCATTGAATGTTCCCTCACGCCAAAATGAAAATTTCTTCCACCAAAATTCACAGGAGAGAATGAAGGATAATCTTTGAGGTTGGTGTCAGTTGAGGGTGCAAGGTCGGCTGAACCGCCAATCAATAATGGAAGATCTGCGGCAATTGCATTCAATGTCTGGCCGGAAGCTTTTCGCGTGGCAATTTCTTTTCCTGCTTCAAAAACAGGAAGTTTCAGTTCCCAGCCCTCGGGAAGTTGTTTCTGCTCGTGGCTATCGATCTCGGCCGCCAGTTCGGGAAATTTTTCCCGGTAATCCGCAAACAATTGCTGCCACTTCTTTTCCATTTCAATTCCTCTTTTGGCTGCATTGCGATACAGGTCGATCACCTCTTGTGGCACTTCAAAACTTTTATCCGGATCAAATCCAAGGTTTTCTTTCGTCAGCCGCACTTCCTCTTCTCCCAACGGAGCGCCATGTGAACTTGCCTTGTCAACTTTATTCGGGCTCCCGAAAGCGATGTGTGTACGAACCTTGATGAGTGAAGGTCTTGAAGTTTCGTTTTGTGCATTTTTTATCGCTCTGGCAATCGCTTCCACATCATTCCCATCTTCTACTACCTGCACGTGCCAGTGGTAGGCTTCAAACCTTTTTGCTACATCTTCGGTAAAAGTGATATTGGTGTTTCCTTCAATAGAAATATGGTTGTCGTCGTATACATAAATCATATTTCCAAGTTGTAGAGAACCGGCGAGAGAGGCGGCTTCAGAGGTGATTCCTTCCATCATATCGCCATCACTGCAGATCGCGTAGATCTTATAATTGAAAATATCGAAGCCGGGTTTATTATATCTCGCGGCAAGGTATTTTTGAGCGATGGCAAATCCGACTCCGTTGGCAAATCCCTGGCCGAGCGGACCTGTAGTTACTTCAATGCCTTCCACCAGTCCATATTCCGGATGTCCGGCGGTTTTGCTGTGCAATTGTCTGAAGTTTTTCAGATCATCGAGCGTAAGATCATAACCGCTGAAATAAAGGAAAATGTATTGTAAAAGACAAGCATGTCCATTAGATAGAATAAACCGGTCACGATTTGGCCAGTTGGCGTTATCGGGATCGAAATTCATCGCATCGGCCCACAGTACGTGTCCTACTGCAGCCAATCCCATTGGTCCTCCGGGATGACCCGAATTAGCTTTTTGTACCGCATCCGCTGCCAAAACCCTCACTGTATCGATCGCTTTTTGAATAATTTGTTCCATTTTTTATTAAGATTTTTTCGATACTGGTAAGATACAATTCACATGCCTTTAAAAGAAAACTATTTCAGATATCAGAGTCAGCCAGTGCTATAAATGTTACGGCTTCAATTTAAAGCAGGCCGTTTTGAGGGCTATACCGCCCGGCACAGCAAGAACAAATAAGATCAACAGCCTGTCTGTTCTTTACTTTTCGCTCTACCAAAAAGTAATATAAAGTGCAAGCAAGATTCCAACGATGATGACGATCATCGAAAGGATTCCCGGAGAAACCCTGAACATTTTCGGATCCACTTCGAGCCCGTTAATCTGTTTTCTTCCGTTGACATCGATTGTGCTGATAACCACCTGCAACAAAATGGAAAAGAAGAAAACCCATCCCATGCTCACAAGGAACGGAATTTCATAGATGCCCTGGCTGTTTTCGAAAGCTGTATAAAGAATGGTTTCATTTCCGGCAAGTGCGGGAAGATAGCGATCGAATAACACCATCAATGCCACGCCTCCCACGATTCCGGCAATAGCTGCTTTGGAAGTATTACCCTTCCAGAAAAATCCTAACAGGAAAACCGAGAAGATTGCGGGAGAAACGTAGCCGGTATATTTTTGAATGAAAATAAAGCCGCCTGCTCCGCCGATTCCCAATAAATCTTTCCAGTTGACCATAATGGCCATAACCAGGGCTACAACAACCGTAACCCTTCCAATCCAAAGCAATTTTCTATCGTTTGCATCTTTTTTTACGTACTTCTTATAGATGTCGAGTGTATAAATGGTGGAGATGCTGTTTGCTTTTCCTGCCAATGAAGCAACGATAGCAGCAGTTAATGCGGCAAGCGACAAGCCCTTCAATCCTGTGGGGAGAAATCCGAGAATAGCGGAATAGGCATTGTCAGGATTTACGGACCCGTTCATCATCATCTGATCCTGCAATTCACCATTTTTGTATAAAACATAGGCCGCAATTCCCGGAAGAACTACGATAATCGGCATGATGAGTTTGAGAAATCCGGCAAATAAAATTCCCGTTCTTGCTGTCTTCAGATCTGCGCCCAATGCACGTTGTGTAATGTACTGGTTACATCCCCAATAATTCAGGTTGGCAATCCACATTCCTGCAATCAGCATCGTGATGCCCGGAAGATCGAGATAGTTTGAGACTTCCTGGGGACTGGAATTAGCATCGGGCTTTTTGAAGATCATCCGGAAATGCTCCGGAGCTTCGGTAAAAAGTGTTTTGGCGCCGGCGAGAATATCTTTTCCAAATCCGAATTTATCAGATACCAGGGTTAGAGCGATATAACTTGTTACCAGTCCGCCAAAAATCAACACCAATACCTGGATTACGTCCGTATATCCAATTACCTTCATTCCTCCAAGTGTAATGATCAAAGCAAAAATTGCAAGGGCGATCATGATGATATGAAAGTTTTCACCGCCGGTTAAACTATTGATTGCCAGTGTTCCGAGAAAAAGGATGGAAGTAAGGTTTACGGTGATATATAAAAACAGCCAGAAAATAGCCATTACCAAAGCTACGGTTTCATTGTACCGCGTTTTTAGAAACTGCGGCATTGTGAAAATCTTATTCTTGAGATAGATAGGCATGAAAAAGATCGCAACAATGATGAGTGAAGCTGCCGCCAGCCATTCGTAAGCCGAGATTGCAAGACCGAGTTTAAAACCACTGCCCGACATTCCGATAAATTGTTCAGCGGAAATATTGGAGGCGATGAGAGATGCGCCGATAGCCCACCAGGTGAGCGATCCTTCCGCGAGAAAAAAGTCAGTGGAGGTTTCAGCTTTTTTCTTTTTTCTTCGATAAATCCAGATCCCGTAAGAAGCAACGATGATAAAGTACACCAGAAAAACGATCAAGTCGGGAGTTTTCAGCATAAAGGCAGTTTAAATGAGGTTTAAATCAGCTTTAAAATTATCTTTTTATTGCGGATATTGAGCTGTTAGCGTTGACTTTTTTGAATATTGGTGCTGAGAAGAATACAGCAAGGTGAGAAGGTCAGGTTTCAATAATACACAAAAAAAAATGCAGGCTCATTACCTGCATTTTAATCTGTTTTTCTTCAGTTCTATTTCTTATAAGCCGGAATAATATTATTGGCTAATTCAACCATTTGTTTAATTCCGTCTTCAGGAAGATTTCCTTTTTTAAATTCTGCCAATACTTTCGGCAGTTTGGTTTCCATTTCCATTAAGAAATGTTCTTCAAATGCGCGTACCTTACTTACGGCTACATCTCTCAATAATCCATTTGTACCGAGATAGATGATGGCTACCTGTTTTTCCACCGGAACGGGGCTGTACTGCGGTTGTTTGAGGATCTCCACATTTCGGGCACCCTTGTCGAGAACGTATTTCGTAGCAGCATCGAGGTCACCACCAAATTTTGAGAAAGCTTCCAGTTCGCGGTATTGCGCCTGGTCAAGCTTCAGCGTTCCCGCGACTTTCTTCATGGATTTGATCTGCGCATTTCCACCTACACGGCTTACCGATATACCCACGTTAATGGCCGGACGAATACCCGCGTTAAAGAGGTTACCTTCAAGGAAGATTTGTCCGTCCGTAATCGAAATCACATTTGTTGGAATATAAGCCGAAACGTCACCGGCCTGGGTTTCAATGATCGGCAAAGCGGTCAAGCTACCACCACCTTTTACGAGATGTTTGATCGATTCAGGAAGGTCGTTCATGTTCTTTGCCACTTCGTCATTTGAAATCACCTTGGCGGCGCGTTCAAGTAAACGGCTGTGGAGATAAAATACGTCACCCGGATAAGCTTCACGGCCTGGAGGTCTTCTCAATAAGAGAGAAACTTCGCGATAAGCCACCGCCTGCTTTGAAAGGTCATCATAAATGATCAACGCAGGACGACCGGTATCACGGAAATATTCTCCAATAGCGGCGCCGGCAAAGGGAGCATAGAACTGTTGGGGTGCAGGGTCGCTGGCGGAAGCAGCAACGATCGTTGTATAAGCCATCGCACCGTAATCGTTCAACGTTTTCATTACACCTGCCACGGTAGAAGCCTTTTGCCCGACAGCTACATAAATACAATAAACCGGCTTTCCGGCATCAAAAAATTCCTTTTGGTTGATGATGGTATCCAGACAAATTGCCGTTTTTCCCGTTTGTCTGTCACCGATTACCAATTCACGCTGACCACGTCCGATAGGAATCATCGCATCAATGGCTTTGATACCTGTCTGCAGTGGTTCTTTTACCGGTTCACGATAGATAACCCCCGGAGCTTTACGTTCCAAAGGCATTTCATACAGTTCGCCTGTAATGGGTCCCTTACCGTCGATTGGCTCACCCAGGGTGTTGATAACACGACCAACCAGACCTTCGCCAACTTTTATAGAGGCGATTTTTCCTGTACGCTTTACTTTATCACCTTCTCTTACTTCGGAATAATCACCCATCATTACCGCACCCACATTGTCTTCCTCAAGGTTAAGAACGATGGCTTTAAGGCCGCCTTCAAACTCTACGAGTTCCCCGGAGCGAACATTGTTTAATCCGTAGATACGGGCAATACCGTCTCCAACCTGTAAAACGGTACCCACTTCCTCCAGATCGGCAGAAGCATTAAAATTGCTTAACTGCTGCCGCAGGATAGCTGATATTTCATCGGGTTTTATTTCAACCATATTATCTGTTTTTTATCCCTGCGTTGATCAACCTGCAGGAAACTGTTTATTTATTATTTGTAAAACTATTTTTTCTATCTGATATTCTGAATATACACATTTTCGCTGAACTGCTTTTTAATGTCTCTCAGATCGCGGATAATGCTGGCATCAAACAATTTATTGTTGAATTCTAAAATGAATCCACCCACGAGCGAGGGATCCACCACCGATTCAAGTTCCACCACGGGAAGATTAGCCTCCTTCTTTGTTTTTTCAATAATCGATTCTTTCAAACCATCACTTACCGGAACAGCAGTGGTAAGTTTCACCCGGTGAATTCCTTTCATTTCATTATACTGGTCGATGAAAGAATGAACAATTTCAGGCAAGCTGTCTTCCCTTCCCTTCTTAACCAGCAGCTCTATAAATAAAGCGGAAATCTGTGATATCTTTCCCTTTGTAACCGCGTCAATAATGGCAGTTTTCTTTTCAGTCTTGATAATCGGACTTTTCAAAAGCCTAACGAATTCAGCACTTTGCCTGCAAACTGCCTGCAGATATTTCATATCCGCATATACGGCTTCAAGCTGTCCTTTTTCTTCAGCAAGTACCAAAATACTTTTGGCGTACCTGGAGGCTAAACGTGGATTAGTCATAATTTAATTTTGCTTTACGATCAAAGCCTTTATGATTTTGCTGAATTAATTTAGTTGCACACCATCGGCCAACTGCCTGATAAACTGCTCCTGTTGACTCTTATCAGAAAGTTCTTTGCGCAATACTTTCTCCGTAATTTCAACAACCATATTTCCCACCTGGTTTTTCACATCCACAAGGGCAGCATTTTTCTGTTGCTGAATGGCTTCCTGCGCCTCGCCCACGATTCTCGAATATTCATCCTTTGCCTTGTCTTTTGCTTCGGCAATCATTTTGTCAGACGCTTCCTTTGCTTCCCGTATCATTACGGCTCTTTCTTCTCTTGCCCTTGCAAGCAATTCTTCATTCTCACTTTTAAGCTGCGACATTTCCAGTCTTACGCGGTCTGCAGTGCTGATGGCATCTGCGATGCCCGCTTCTCTTTCTTTCAGGGCAGAAAGGATTGGTTTCCAGGCAAATTTTCTCAGTATCAGAAATACAATCAGAAACGCTATCAGCGTCCAAACAAGTAAACCAACATTGGGGTTCAACAATTCCATAAAAAGGACTTTTATTTCAAAACTTTAAATTCAAAGAAGTTGCACAATCATTTGATTGTAATCAACGGTCATTCATCATAATTAAAGAACTAAAAAATTGTTGCGCCTTCAGCCCTTTGCATCGGGCGCAACAAAGATTTTTATTTACACGAATAGCGCCAATACGGCAGCAATTACGGCAAACAGTGCAACCCCTTCAATAAGAGCCGCAACAAGGATCATGTTTGAACGGATATCGTTTGAAGCTTCCGGCTGGCGTGCAATAGATTCTACAGCGCCCTTTCCGATCTGTCCAATTCCGATACCGGCTCCAATAGCTGCAAATCCTGCACCTACTGCAGCACCTGCGTTTGCGATCCCGTCTAACAATACAGTCAACATAGACATAGTACTGGGTTTTTGATTATGATAAAAAAACTTTATTAAATGTGAACAGCTTCACCATGTGCTTCATCATGTTTTCCGCCTTCAAAAGCCTGGGCGATAAATACCGCTGTAAGACTGGTGAAGATGAATGCCTGGATAAAGGCAACCAAAATTTCGATAAAATATATGAAGATGGTAAAGATCAGTGAAATAGGTGAAAATCCGAATCCGGCGGCTCCGCTCATTGCTCCGAAAATAAAGATCAGCATGATCAAACAGGTGATGATCATGTGGCCGGCAATCATGTTGGCAAACAAACGAATGATAAGGGCAAAAGGTTTTGTGAAAACGCCCAACACTTCCACCAATACCAATATCGGCTTCACAAATCCCGGCGTTGGCGGGTTGAAGATGTGTCCCCAAAAATGCTTATTTGAACTGATGAGGATAGCGATAAACGAGATGACGCCAAGCACAAGTGTAAAGGCAATATTGCCCGTAACATTTGCAGATCCGGGGATCAATCCAACCATTGTATTGATGAGGATAAAGAAAAATATGCTCAGTAGATACGGCATGTATTTCTCATAATTTCTTCCCAACTGAGAAATTCCCACCTCATCACGAATGAAAAGGATGATGGGCTCCAACAATCCCTGTGCGCCGCTTGGAGCAGACATCGCACCGTTCTTTTTGTACTTTTTGGCTATCGCAAACATCAGCCAGATAAACAAAGCGGAAGCTAAAAGCATTTGCACCACATTGCGTGTCATTGAAATGTCGTACACCGTTACAGAAGGATCGTATTTTCCATCAGCCGTTACCGGAACTATTTTTCCGACGGGAAAATTTTGCTTCTTGGTATCGATGCCAGCATGTTGCAGTTCTTCCAGGAAATGCTCATCTATGATCCGGTATCCGTCATAAGCAGCATGGCCATGCTCAAACCTAGAAGACATGAAAACGGAAAATCCACGTTGCGGAGAATATAGAATTACCGGCAATGGAATCGAAACATGCGTTTCACCGATAGTCAGAAAATGAAATTCATGTGCATCGAGTACGTGCTCCATTAAAAT
This sequence comes from Bacteroidota bacterium, assembly GCA_023423835.1. GTDB lineage: Bacteria > Bacteroidota > Bacteroidia > Chitinophagales > Chitinophagaceae > JAFAEW01. Next base: position 10,796 of record JAFAEW010000066.1, read on the forward strand.
TTCTCCTGGTTTTAATTTTTCACCTTTTTGCTCGGCCGCATCCGGAAAATGCTCGGCTTTTGCCTCATTCTCGGCCGGAGTTTGAGCAAAAGTTGTATTAGTGAAAAATAATATAAGAAGGCTGAAAGCCGCTACCAGTATAGATTTTAGATTTTTGAAGGTCATACCCGTCCCTAAATTTGGCGCAAAGATAAGCGTTGATGAGTATATTCAAACAAAATCCAATTAAAAATTAAAGGACCGTATTTGGCATTTTAACCAGTGATTAAGAATCGATCAAAGCACTGCTTGCAGTCATAAACTTCGCCCTTCACAAAAAAAAACAAACGCCTCCCCTTACTGAAAGGGAATGTGGGCCATTCCCCCACAACGGTCGCTCACTAGCCAAGATGATAGATTTGAAGAATTTTATGGAAATTCGTGCATGCAAATCAGAGAAATCAGGAAAGCGGATAATGAACCACTTGCGAAATTGATCAGAGACGTTTTTGAAGAAATGGATATTCCACGGGCGGGTACCGTGTATTCTGATCCTACTACCGACACGCTGTTTGAATCTTTTAAAACCGGTAAATCTGTCCTTTGGGTAGCGGAAGAAAACGGCACATTATCGGGATCCTGCGGCATCTATCCCACAGCGGGACTTCCCGAAGGGCATGCCGAGCTCGTAAAATTTTACCTTTCTCCAAATTCGAGAGGGAAGGGAACCGGAAAGGCTTTATTTGAAAAATCGATCGAATCAGCAAAAGAATTTGGATACACACATTTATATATTGAATCATTCCCTGCTTTCAAAACCGCCATTCAATTGTATAAAAAATACGGGTTTTATCCAATTGTTCGCCCGTTGGGTAATTCGGGACATACGGCCTGCAATGTTTGGATGTTGAAGGATTTATGAGCATTAACCAGAAAAGAAAAACCATGGAAAATATTAAAATATCAACCGCGCAATTTGAAAACAAAAGTGGCGACAAAGCTTATAATCTGTCCGTGATCGACCGGCTCTCAGCCCGGGCGGCGGCAGAAGGCTCGCAGGCGATCGCTTTTCACGAATGCAGTATTACGGGATATACATTTGCGAGGAAACTGACGAAAGCACAGATGCTCGATCTGTCAGAGTTTATTCCCGAAGGGGAAAGCATTAAAAAGCTGCAGGAGATTGCAACGAAAAACAATATTGCAATCCTTGCCGGCTTGTTTGAGAAAGACAAGGAAGACCGGTTTTATAAGGCGTATGTGTGCGTGGATAAGACCGGATTACTGGCAAAATACCACAAGTTGCACCCGTTTATTCATCCGGATATCACACCCGGAAACAGTTATTATGTTTTTGATTTATGCGGATGGAAATGCGGGATCCTTATTTGTTATGACAATAATATTGTGGAAAATGTGCGGGCCACGAAATTATTGGGAGCCGACATTATTTTTATGCCGCATGTAACCATGTGCACGCCTTCCACCCGCCCCGGAGCAGGATTTGTGGATCCTGAATTATGGAAAAACCGTGAAGCTGATCCCACTTCTCTCCGGATTGAATTTGACGGTTTGAAAGGAAGGGCATGGCTGATGAAATGGCTTCCTGCCAGAGCATACGATAACGCGATTTACGCGGTCTTCTCCAATCCCATCGGAATGGATGATGACCAATTGAAAAACGGATGCTCAATGATCATCGATCCGTTCGGAGATATTATTGCAGAATGCCGCAAGCTCGGAGATGACGTGGTAACGGCAACCCTCACTCCGGAAAAATTACAGCTTGCCGGCGGATGCAGATACCTCAACGCCCGTCGCCCCGATTTGTATAAAGACATTATTGGTGCAGCACATACGGCAGAGCAAAAAGTAAGCTGGCTGCAGAAAGGAAAGGAATGAGGGAGGAAGAAGCGCGTTGGCTCACAAAAACAGATCGCCATACAACTTTCCACCTTCCACTACCGAATACTTCTCCAGGTCTGTTATTCCTTCAGCTTGCAATACGTCCTCGTCGATGAAACAGTTTCCCGAGCAGTCTTTTGCCGGTTTCGACAAGATGATTTTGGCCGCATCGGCCAGTATTTCCGGCTTACGGCTCATGGCAGCAAGTTGTTCTCCTCCCAGCAGATTTCTGACAGCCGCGGTGTCGATGGTAGTTTTTGGCCAGAGAGAATTCGCGGCGATCCCGATGGATTTAAACTCTTCCGCCCATCCCATCATCAACATGGTCATATTGTATTTGCTGATGGTATAGGCGACGTGGGGAGCCATCCATTTGCGGTCAAAATTTAAAGGTGGTGATAAGGTCAGGATGTGCGGATTTGCGCCTTCTTTCAAAAACGGCAACGCTTTCTGCGTCAACAAAAAGCTGCCCCTCACGTTGATATCAAACATCAGATCATAATACTTTGAAGGAAGATTTTCCGTGGAATAAAGATTTATAGCGGAAGCATTATGTATCAGGCCATCTATCGATCCGAACCGTTGCATTGTTTTTTCAACCAGCGCTTCAATTTGTTCCTCAAACCGGATATCTGTTTTCACCGCCAGCGCCTTTCCTCCGGCGGTTTCCACTTCCTTTGCTGCAGAATAGATAGTTCCTCCAAGCCTCGGATCTTCTTCGGTTGTTTTGGCGGCGATCACAATGTTTGCGCCTTCAGCAGCCAGTTTCAGGGCAATGGCTTTTCCAATTCCACGGCTCGCGCCGGAAATGATAAATGTTTTATCGGCGAATGAATTCATAATTTATCTCCCAAAAACGATTTTATAAGGCCCTCGGTTTCTATGCATGCGTTTTCGAAACAGTCGTTCACAACGATGGCGTCAAACTGGTGATTGAATGAGATCTCATAGGAGGCTTTACTGATACGTGTTTGAACACTTTCGGCCGTTTCAGATCCCCGGTTTTTCAATCTCCTTTCCAGTTCTTCGATTGATGGCGGCGACACAAAAATTGAAAACGCGCTTTCATTAAATTGTTGCTGCACGTGAATGGCGCCCTGCACATCGATATCGAGCACCGGCGTTTTATTTTCATCCCAGATCCTCCTGAGTTCGCTTTTCAAAGTGCCGTAATATTTCCCTTCATAAACCATTTCCCATTCAATGAACGCATTGTCATGAATTTTCTGCTGGAAAGATTCAAGTGAAATAAAGTAATAGTGTTTCCCCTCAATCTCTCCCTGACGGGCCTGTCGGGTAGTGGCCGAAATTGAAAATGAAAGCGATGAATATTTATTTAGGAGATAATTGGTAATGGAAGTTTTTCCCGCTCCTGATGGCGCAGTAATTATTATTAATTTATTTTTTGATGCCATATGCAAAGAACGGATAATTTTCATCAACTGAAAACCCGGTGTGAAAGAAAATATTCGGACATAAAAAACCCGGAGCCTTGAAAGGAAAGCTCCGGGCAAGAAATTTTTGAATACCAGTTACTGTTGATTTCCCGATTGCTTTTCTATCGCTTCTTTATCGCCCACCATCACTAAGGTCATCTTGTCAAACGGTAAATATTTTTTCACAATTTCAGAAACCTGCGAGGGCGTTACTGCGTGTATGCTTTTTACCATATTTGTGAGGTAGGTATCGGGCAGGCCGTAGAGATCGAGAAAATTAAGCTGACCGATAATACCACCTGGAGAAGAATTTCTCAATACAAAAATCCCGGCTTCATAGTTTTGAATTCCTTTCAGTTCATCTTTAGAAGGCGCTTCTGTCTGCAGTCGTTTAATTTCTTTCTCTATTTCCCTGATCGCGTCGATTGTGTGCTCGCTGGTAACATCGGCATTTTCCATCCATACCGATCCTCCTTTGCGGTTTTGAACGGCAGCATTCGGCGAGTAGGTGTAGCCCTTATTTTCGCGTATGTTGCTGGTAATCCTTGATCCGAATGAGCCTCCCAGCAATGAATTGGCCACAATTTCGGCCACATAATCAGGATTAGAGGGCGCAGCCACCGGCAAGCCGAGAATAATCGTTGTTTGCGGAGCCGATTTTCTGTCAACCACTATCCTTTCTGGAGCAAAACTGGTTGCTTTTGAGGGATATGAGGGATCAGGTCCTGCTTTCCATTTGCCGAAGGCTGAATTTGCCGCTGCCGAAACTGCCGCTTCATCAAACTGCCCCACAACATATAATACAGACCGCTTTGCCCCAAAATTTTTACTGTAAAAATCCTTTACCATCGGAAGCGTGTAACTGTCCAGCATTTCTTCCGTCGGAAAATAGCGTGCATAAGGCGAATTTCTATAGACCACCTCCATGAATTTTTCCGTCGCCTGGGTTTGGGGAACCGCTTTCTGAACTGCCAGTTGTCGTTTCAGATCTGATTTCAACCGGTTTAATTCGCCTTCCGGGAAGGCCGGATTGATGACAAGATCGGCAATCACCTTTATGAAATCGGCTGCATAATCAGAAAGAACCGCACCGGAAACCGTTGTCTGGTCCTGGCCCACGCTGATATACACCTGGCCACCCATTGCAGCAACTTTTTGAGACAAAGCAGTGAAATTCATGTCTTTGGTTCCTTGGTTCAGCAACTTTCCGGTAAGATCTGCCAGCCACACCTGATCGGGTCCTTCGTGCACATTGCCGGTTTTAATGATCAGCGAAATGTTCACCTTTGGAATATCGCCATATTTTACAAAGGTTGTCTTTAAGCCGTTGCCCAACTTTTTTTCCTGTTTTTGCGGAAGTTTAAAATCCATCGGTGCACCCCCTTCCGGTGGTGCTTGTTTTTGCGCCAGGGAAGGGTGCAGGATAAATAAACCCGCCATCAGTGCTATATAATTCATTACTTTTTTCATTGTTGTGCAGCTTTAGGTTCAATAATTAAAATTGTTCGGTTCGAAGGCGTCAAATATTCCTGTGCTGTTTTTTGGATGAGTTCCGGCGTTACTTTTCTGAACTCACTTTCAAGGTCATTGATCCTTGAGGGATTATTATCAAACAAAGCAAAACAGGCAAGCAGATCTACCTTTTGAATGCCATAGGAGCCGCCGATGATATCATAAAGGCTGGATCGCATTTTCGTGAGTGCAAGTTGCAATTGCTGCTGACTCACACCATTTTGAATTTCTGAAACCGCCTTATCAACCTGGGCAATTATTGAATCGGCAGAAACGGTTGAATCGTAAATCAGATCAGCCATCCACGTCATCGGACCATTATAATTAAACATGTTGCCGAGATAATTTATTCCGCCGTTCACGTCGCTCGTGTATCCTTTTTTCTGAACGAGTAGCTGATACAACTTGCTGTCATTTCCCTGAACGAGCATCTGATCGATCAGACCCATTGCATAATATTCGGGTGTATTTCTTTCCGGCATTTTATAAGCAACGGCGATGGCAGGTTTTTTAGCCAGCTTATCTTCCTTTACAAAACGCTTTTCCTTTTCCTGCTTTGGTTCGGTGAGATCCGGAATCGGAGGAATATCAGCGGACGGTATTTTTCCGAAATATTGTTCGATCCATTTTTTTGCATCTTCAATACTGAAATCGCCAACAACGACAAGCGCTGCGTTATTGGGAGCATAATATGTTTTGAAAAATTGCTGAACATCCTGAAGGTTTGCGGAATCAATATCCTTCAGATCACCGTAAAAATTGTGTGCATTGTACCAGTTCTCATTGGCATATTGCGGCATGTCGAGCCAGGGAAATCCGCCATAAGGCTGATTAAGCACATTTACTTTTACTTCATTCTTTACAACTCCCTGTTGATTGGTAAGGTTATCCTGCGTGATATCGAGACCGCTCATCCGGTCTGCCTCTGCCCAAAGAGCAGTTTGCAGTTTATGCGCCGGCAACACCTCAAAATAGTTGGTGAAATCGAATCGGGTAGATCCGTTTAAAATCCCGCCATTTTGCTGAACCAGCTTAATAAATTCCATCTTACCGAGATTTTCGGAACCCTGAAACATCATGTGTTCAAAAAGGTGTGCAAAGCCGGTCCGGTTTTTCGGTTCAATCCTGAATCCGATATTGTAATACACACCGACCGTGATGATAGGAGCCGTTTTATCGGGCGACAACACCACTTTCAGACCGTTGGGAAGTTTGTAATAGGTGACCGGAATGTCGAGCTTATCGGCGGAAGCCGTTTTCCATGCAAAGAGCAGGAGAACCGGTAACATCAGGAGGACATGCATTCCTCTGGATCCATTGTTCTTAAAAATCATAGAGTGTTTTGTTTTAATGACAGCAAATCTGAAATTCGAATTTAATAAATATTGGATAAGCCAGAACCGAATTTTGTGATAAGCGGAAAAACATCCTCCACATTGCCACTTCCCATTTAAGTACACATCTTCTCCCAAATTGTATAACATTAAGCCGTTTTCCAAATCCTATCTTTGCATCTATCAAATCAGTGACTATGGAAAAGATGAATTTCAAAACGAATATTATGTGTGATGCCTGTATTAAAAAGGTTACTCCTTTTTTAAATGAAGCGGCCGGAGAAAACAATTGGAAGGTTGATATTAAAGATCCCAATAAAATATTGACGGTAGAAGGAGGAGATCCGGCAGCAGTGGTGGAGGCATTGAACAAAGCAGGATATAAAGCCGGAAAAATCTAAAGAAACGGTAAAAAAAACAAGGCAAAATAAAAGAACGGCTGTATCTGAAAAACCGCCTTATCTTTGCCGGAGATGAAAACCTTTCAATATATTTTAAAAATTCTGAAGATGCTTTTCATTCCAAAAAAGCAATGCTGCAAATAATTGATCCGTGAAACAGTTTACCGCCATATTTCTGATAGCAATCTACTTCGGGGCATTTACCGGCACAACGGTAAACCTGCACTACTGCATGGGTGAATATCAGTCGGCAGAATTTTTTGAATCGCACAAAGAACATTCTCAAAAAGAGTGTTCCAACTGTGGGATGGCAAATAAAAAGAACTGTTGCGAACACCGCAGCTTTGTTGCAAAGGCAAAAAATGACAGTTATGTTGCCAACAGCAACATCTCCTTTGTGCCTGAGTTTTCAAACCTCCCGACAAAACTGACCGATAGGGAAATTTTCCTGTCAGCCAAACATCCCCTTCAACCTCCAAAAAATATTTCACCTCCAGAAAACATCCCGATATTCATTACCAATTGTACTTACCGGATCTGATATTATTTATTGTTTAGCCCGATTAGTCTTAAAAAATTGAATTAAAACAATAAATAAAACAGAAAAAAAAGTTTATGAAAACGATCAAAATATTGATGACCGGTATTTGCATAATGGTATCTTCCGCTTTATTCGCCCAAACGAAAACCGATAGCATCAAAGTTTGGGGCAACTGCGGAATGTGCAAAAAAACCATCGAAACGGCGCTTCAAAAGCCCGGAGTTGAAAATGCAAATTGGAATAAAAACACCAAAATGCTGACAGTGGTTTATGATGCTTCCGTGATTACAAATACTGACATTCAGAAGCAGGTTGCGGCAGCCGGATACGATACCGAACAATTTACCGGCGATGACAGCGCGTATGAAAAATTGCACAGCTGCTGCCAGTACGAAAGAAAACAAACGTCGGCAACACCAAAAAAATAACCGGCTACCACCTATATTAATTATTTGATTGCAGGGGATCTGCCTTCGATTTTTTCCTGCAATCCTTATCTACAATCACGATGAAACAATCAATAATAATGTTATTGCTGTTGGCGGCGACGGTGTTTTTCTACGCCGGCAAAGCCACAGCACAAACTCCATCTAAAGACACATCCGTAAGTTTTCCGGTCGCCGGAGTTTGCGGACAGTGTAAAGATAGAATTGAAGATGCTTTACAAATGAGAGGCGTTAAATCGGCCGACTGGGATGTCGATACAAAAATGTTGCACCTTGTTTATGATCCGTCTAAAACCGATCTCAAAAAGGTTCAGACAAAGATTGCATCTGTTGGGCATGATACGCCCTTGAAAAAGGCCGATGACATGGTATATGAAAGTCTCGAGGCTTGCTGTCATTACAGAGACCCGGATTTGAATCATGAGGCACATCAGAACGAAGAAACAGGTGATCACGATCACGCTGCGGCCACACCTTCCCATGTTGCAAACAGCATAATGGGAATCGTTTTACAGGAAGACAACAAAGGGAATTTCTCGCCACTTGAAGGAGCAAGTATTGTATGGCTTGAAAACGGTGTAGGAACCACAACCAATAGCGAAGGTGTTTTTACCCTGCCTAAAAACGGAGAAAGACTGGTAGTAAGTTACACCGGATTTCAATCTGATACACTTACCGTAAACGGCAGTGAACATTTGCAGATCGTTTTATCTGACGGCAAACAATTAAAAGCAGTAACGGTAACTTCAAGAAGGGCCGCGCTCTACATCAATACGAAAGATCCATTTCGTACACAACAGATTACCCAGAAAGAATTACTGAAGGCGGCCTGTTGCAACCTGAGTGAAAGCTTTGAAACCAATCCGTCCGTTGATGTTTCTTATAATGATGCTGTAACCGGATCCAAGCAAATTCAACTACTCGGGTTATCCGGCAATTATACCCAGCTCACGGTTGAAAACCTGCCCGGACCAAGAGGACTCGCCACGGCTTTGGGATTAAACTCAATTCCGGGAACGTGGATAGAAAGTATTCAACTGATGAAAGGAACCGGCTCGGTAGTGAATGGATTTGAAAGTATCGCAGGCCAGATTAATGTGGAATTGAAGAAACCGGCAACGGCGGAGAAACTGTATGCGAATGTATATGTGAATGACCAGGGCAAAACCGATTTAAATCTGAACCTCGCAAAGATCCTCAGCAAAAAATGGTCAACCGCCCTATTGTTGCACGATGCATTCTACAACAATAAAAGCCTTGATTTCAACAAGGATGGATTTAGAGATGCGCCAACCGGCAACCTGTTTTCAGGTTTAAACCGCTGGAATTATGATGATGGAAAAGGCCTCGAAGCACAGTTTGGGATCAAACTTTTGTTGGATGAAAAAACCGGAGGCGAAGTTGGTTTTCGTCCCGCAGACAAATCAAGTACATCAGAATATGGCTTACAGATAGACACCAGGCGGGTGGAAGGATTTGCGAAGATCGGCTATATATTTCCGCAGAAAAAATACAAGAGCATCGGATTGCAACTTTCAGCCTTCGACCATGATCAGAAATCCTATTTCGGCCTGACCAATTATGATGCGCATCAAACCAATTTCTATTCAAACCTCATCTACCAATCGATCATTGGAAATTCAAATCACACATTCAGAACGGGATTGAGTTTGCAGAATGACAGGTATGACGAGCAGTTTTTAGAGGAGAATTACAAGAGAAACGAGCTGGTGACCGGAGGGTTTTTTGAATACAATTTCAAACCGAATGAACATTTCAGCCTTGTGGCAGGTTTGAGGGAAGACTATAACTCGATTTACGGATGGTTTACCACTCCAAGATTAAATGTCCGATACGAACCCTTAGAGGGAACTGTAATCCGCCTGAGCGCAGGAAGAGGCCAGAGAACGGCCAATATCTTTGCAGAAAACAACGGCGCCCTGGTAAGTTCCAGAAAGGTGATGGTTGAAACTTCCGACTCAAAGGGAGCGTACGGATTGTCACCGGAAATATCCTGGAATAAAGGGATTAGTTTAGACCAGAAATTCAGATTGTTTAACAGGAATGCGAACCTGGGAGTAGACTTTTTCCGCAATGATTTTGAAAACCAGGTGGTAGTGGACATGGAAGATCCCCGAAGCCTTAAATTCTATAACCTGGAGGGAAAATCTTATTCTAACAGCCTGCAGGGCGAGTTGATTTTTGCTCCTGTAAAAAACCTTGATGTTCGGCTTGCATATCGCTATTTTGATGTGAAGACGACCTATGAGGGCGAGTTGCTGAACAAGCCATTCACAGCAAAAAACCGTGCTTTTGCGAATCTGAGTTATTCGGTTAATAAATGGAAGATCGATTATACCATCAGTTTGACCGGTGAAAAAAGGCTTCCATCTACGGCAACAAATCCGCCGGAATATCAATTGGGAGATCATTCGCCTTCCTACACCTTAATGAATGCGCAGATTTCGCGTACACTGGGCCGGCAACAGGAATGGGATCTTTATGTGGGAGGAGAAAATCTGACCAATTTTTATCAGAAAAAAGCGATTATCGCTTCTGATGATCCGTTTGGAAATTATTTTGATGCATCAATGGTTTGGGGTCCGCTGTCAGGAAGGATGTTTTACCTCGGCCTGCGGTATAAATTGAAATAAATAAGAAATCTGCTTCTTAAAACAATCAGAAGCTGCAAGGCTGCCAACCCTCTCATTTTTAATGGGGGGTTGGCAGTTTTGTTTTGCCCGTGGCTTATGATTAAACCGCTGACCTTAAAATTTTCGAATGTGTATAATTATTTTTCATTTGCCTGAACTACAATTTGTATTATTGTATTTGAAATACATCTAATGACAAAAGTCGAATTAAAGGTGAGTGACGGCAATACCTATTCCTATTCCACTTCTGAGACTGTAATAGAGAATCCTCTGGGAATCATCAAGGCGACCTTGATTGAGTTTACTATTTTTTATCCCGCCGAACCAGACAGGATTATGGGAAAACTATACCGCAGCCATGAAGGCAACTGGTATGATCTGCCGGATGGGCCCTCGATCAATCCTTTTTTGAAAGCACTTATCAAGAAAGCCATAGAGCAGGAAGAGGCGATGGTTGGCCGCGCAGAAGTGGAGTAACCGGACATTGAAAAGTTTTTTTTCGAATCGAGGAATGGACGCAACTTTCCAACATCTTTTTTTGCATACATACATTTCCGGCTTAATCCCTATTCTTCCGCCAGGAACATGAAATTAGCCCCAATAAGAACAGTGTTAATATCGCATTGCTCATCCTCCGCCACGCTATTTTCCAGTGATTTAAAACCAGCTATTCGTCTCAATCAGCAGTTCGGAACAACCTTTGATACAGTGACAGACCAGCCGGCTTTTTTTAAAAATCAGCGGAGAACAGCCGGGTAAGGAACCGGTTCAATAAATATAAAAGTGATTTGGGGAATTTGTAGCACCAATAAGCATAATCTCAAAAATCACTTAGAAAACAGGCAATATGAAAACAAAGAGCAAAATTTCACTAAATACAATTCTTGAAAAAGCGAAAAGATCTGCTTTTCCCAAACATATTGAACCGATGCTGGCTACGCTGATCAATAAACCATTTGACGAAGACGGCTGGATATACGAAGTAAAATGGGATGGCTATCGCTCAATCGCCCTTATCAACGATTCTCAGGTTGAAGTGCTTTCGAGGAACAACAAATCGTTTAAGGAAAAATTTTATCCCATTTATGAGGCTTTGAAGCACTTGAAGATAAATGTCGTTTTGGACGGTGAAATAATTGTTACCAATGAAAAAGGACACGCAGATTTCAGTCTCCTGCAAGGTTGGAGAAGCGAGGCGGATGGACTTTTGGTATTTTATATTTTTGACATACTGTGGTATGAAGGATTTGATTTAATGGCACTGCCCTTAACAGACAGGAAAAAGGTTTTAGAAGCGGTTGTTCCGCTTTCAAACAGTATTCGCATCAGCGAACCGATTGATACAACGGCCACAGCGTTTTTCAATCTCGCAAAGGAAATGCAGCTCGAGGGCATTATGGCGAAAAGAGCCAACAGTCTTTATACTCCGGGTTTAAGATCGAAGGAATGGCTGAAGATTAAAACGGAAAAACGACAGGAAGCCATCATCGGGGGCTACACCAAGAATGAGAATACCTCCAAAAAGTTCAGTGCGTTGCTGATGGGCGTTTACAATGAAAAAGGTGGATTTGATTTTATCGGGCCGGTGGGCACCGGGTTTTCCAACAAGCTGCAGGATCAGATCCTTGAAAAACTGCAGCCCTTGATCATTGAAGAATGTCCGTTTTCTACTGTCCCTGATTACAATAAGCCGTCGCGTTTCAGACCGGATCCGCCGAAGGCTGAAGTAACCTGGGTAAAGCCCGAAGTAATCGCCGAAATAAGTTATCGTACCCAGACAGACAACGGCAGCCTGCGGCATCCGTCATTTAAAGGTTTAAGGGAAGATAAACAACCGGAAACAGTTATTAAAGAAGTAGCTCATACGGCAGAAGAAGTAAGGAAGGCGGAAGCAAATTTATTGACAAAAAACCTGTTTAAAATGGCAAAAAAGGAAAGGAAAACGCTATTAAACCCTACCGACGAATCGCAGGTGCGAAAAATCAACGGCGAAGAATTGAAATTTACCAATTTGAGTAAGATCTATTGGCCGGATGAGAAGGTTTCGAAACGCGATATGATTAATTACTATTATCAGATTGTGCCCTACATTTTGCCCTATATGAAAGACCGCCCACAAACGCTGAACAGGTTTCCAAATGGCATTGAAGGAGAAAGCTTTTATCAAAAAAACGTAACCGGAAAAGTGCCGGATTGGATCGATACTTTTCCCTACCACAGCGAAGCAGACGAAGAGGATAAAAACTTTCTGGTTTGCACCAATGAGGCAAGCCTGTTATACATCGCCTCTCTCGGATGTATTGCAATGCACCCGTGGAGCAGCAGGAAAAAATCACCCGATAATCCCGACTGGTGTATCATTGACCTCGATCCCGATAAAAACACCTTCAACCAGGTTGTGGAAGCAGCGCAGGTGACGAAAAAAGTATTGGATGCAATTGATGTTCCTTCATTCTGCAAAACGTCCGGCTCAACCGGGCTGCATATTTATATTCCACTCGGAGCAAAATACAGTTATGAAGAATCGAAAGAATTTGCGAGGATACTTGTGCAAATTGTGCACAAAGAAATTCCCGGCTTTACCAGTATAGAAAGAATTATTTCAAACCGCAAAGGCAAAATGTACCTTGATTTTCTTCAAAACAGGCCTCAGGCTACCCTGGCAGCTCCGTACTCCCTGCGTCCGAAACCAGGCGCTACGGCTTCTGCTCCCCTTCATTGGGAAGAAGTAAAAAAAGGACTGAAGATCAGTGATTTTACAATTTTTAATATGGTGGAAAGGGTGAAGCAGGAGGGCGATTTGTTTAAAGGCGTATTGGGAAAAGGAATTAACCTGAAACAGGCTCTTAAGAAGATCAACGAAACATTCGGAGAATATCAATGGCCGTTAAAATAAGACCATCATTTCTTCATGAACTTCAGCGATCTCACAAACGAACCATCTACAAATGCATTCACCACATACTGGCCTTCGGAAAACCCGTCAAGGTCCAAAGCGCAGTCTTCATCTCCCTGCAACAAAGTCTTTTTGATGGTTGTAACGAAATGACCATGTACATCGAGAATTTTTAATACAAGCTGGCTGTTTGAAATGCTTTCCCAGTAATAATTTTTCAGGCCGACGATTATTTGATTCTCTATTCCCATCTCCCGCTGTTTAAAAAATTGAATGATCATGTCCTAAAAATTTTACAAACCAAGTGCCATTATAGAGTTCTTTAAAAATAATAACATCCCGCTTTGCAATCATTTATTAAAAGGAGTAAACAAATTGTAAATTTCGACCAATACTGTCAATTTCGTTTATTTTAATCCTTTCATATTCAAATAAATTAAATAATTTCTATTCATATTGGTCCAAGATTAATATTTTTGAAAGGGCTACTTTATCCGTGGTTTTCAAAAAAAAGTAGGCTAATGGAAACGGGTTGCTGAGCGCGGAGCAGTACCGGCGGGAGATTTTTATACTCGGATTTTCATTTCACTGCAACTCAGTATTTTTACTGCATGAACTGGATTTTACTGATTATTGGGGGCTTGTTTGAAATTGGATTTGCATCCTGCCTTGGAAAAGCGAAAGAAGCAACCGGCAGCGCTTTCGTTTTTTGGATTATCGGGTTTTTCGTTTGTCTTACCATCAGCATGAGCCTGTTGTACAAAGCCACACAGACTATTCCGATTGGTACCGGTTATGCCGTTTGGACGGGCATCGGCGCCGTGGGAACGGTTTTGGTAGGAATATTCTTTTTTAAGGAACCGACAGACTTCTGGCGTTTGTTTTTCATTTTTACGCTGATCGGATCGATTATTGGCCTGAAAGTCGTTTCTGGAAATTAAAAAGGCTGCAACGTTGCAGCGGTTTTACATCACTTCTTTTCCGGATTTTTTTCCTTAAAGGCGGTTATGAAATCTTTTGTGAACTTACTTAAAACAAGTTTTCCGCTGATTGCTGCTCGTTCTGATAGCAATTGGTCCCAATTTTCTGTTCCTTTCCAGAGAATCCTTTTCAGTTCTTTCATCGCCTCTGTGCTGTAGTGCGATAATGTATTGGACAGCCTCGCAATACTGTCGTCCATCCCACTGACATCGGGATGTAATTCTGCATAAAGGCCCTTCTTTCTGGCCCAGTCTGCAGGCCGCCACATAGCGGCATCGATGGCAAGTTGTGCAAATGCGGATTTTCCGATCTTGCGTTCAACGGCCGGACCTACAACAAATGGTCCGATGCCGAGCGAAAGCTCACTCAGCTTCACATCCGCCCCCTCCACCGCAATCGTGTAATCCGCGGCAGCGGCAATTCCTACGCCTCCGCCCACACATTTGCCCTGCACCCTTACAATCACAAAACGCGGACAGGTTCTGATGGCATTGATGACATGGGCAAATCCGTTGAAAAAATGCGTACCCTGTTGCTCATTGGTGATAGCAGCAAGTTCATCAAATGAAGCACCGGCACAAAATGCGCGGTCTCCACCCGACCGGAGAATTATCACTTTCGTATCCTCCAGCAGTCCCTCGGCATGAATGGTGTTTCCGATCTTTTCGAGAATTTTTCCGGGGAGGGAATTGCTTTGCGGGTGAAAGAACTCAATGGTCGTTATCCCGTGTTCTTTTTCAACCTTTACATATCCGTCCTTTATGTTTTCTAACATAAGTTTCTTTTTTAAAAAATTATTTTTGATCTAAATGTATAAGAAAGTTTCATTTGATTTCCATCGACGGGGCTAATAATTTTTCAGTTTGACCATTGTAAGAATGGTGGCGATACCAATAACTTCTGCCGTTTGATCTGTGATCTCAACCAGCCATTTCACGATTCCTTTTGGAATATCATTTTCATCTTTTGGTTCCTGTGCAATTTTTTCTTTTACCGTCAGTTTCACTCCAATTGTTGTTCCTGCATATACGGGTTTTGTAAAGCGCAATTCATCGATTCCATAATTCAATAAAACCGGTCCTTTTTTGGCATCTACGAATAATCCCGCCGCGGCTGAAATGATGAAGTAGCCGTGGGCCACCGGCTTTTCAAATAAAGTTCCCTCCAGGGAGGTGTGATCGGTATGGGCATAAAAATGATCCCAGCTAAGATTCGCGAAGTTTACAATATCTGCTTCCGTGATCGTACGCTTTGCGGTTGTATAGGTTTCTCCGATCTGAAGTTCCTCAAAATATTTTTGAAACGGATGAACAGTATCTTCTGTCTGCCTGCCTCCGGTTTGGTATACATTGGTTATGGCCGTCAGCGTTGTGGGCGATCCCTGTACTGCCACCCGCTGCATATAATGTTTTACGCCCCTTACGCCACCCATTTCCTCTCCTCCGCCTGCGCGTCCGGGACCGCCGTGAACGAGCAATGGTAATGGAGAACCATGGCCGGTACTTTCTTTTGCGCAGTCGCGGTTTAAAACCAGAATTCTTCCATGATGCGATGCTGCTCCTAACACATACGTCCTGGCAATTTTATCATCCGTTGTCACAATTGAAC
>JAFAEW010000088.1 GCA_023423835.1 Bacteroidota bacterium
CGTAGTTGCATTAACCTACATCGCCGCCCAGCGCGTCTTCCCTGATTATAGTGAAATGGCAGATGCAAAGGCCTTACTGGAAAGTGTTGCGAGAAGCTTCGGCTATCATTATGGAATACGCAAAAAAGTGCGCGTAAATACGGTCTCTCAATCTCCTACCAAAACGACTGCAGGAAGCGGTGTGAAAGGATTCGAAGGATTTATGAATTATGCCGAAAAAATGAGTCCGCTCGGTAATGCTACTGCAGAAGCATGTGCTTCTTATGTGGTTTCACTCTTCAGCGATCTCACTAAATATGTTACCATGCAAAACCTTTATCACGACGGCGGTTTCAGCTTTACCGGTGTTACCGAAGCAGTGATTGAACAAATGGAAAAATAAAAACATTAGAAATTAAACATTCGAAAGGGGGCTGTACGTAGCCTCTTTTTTTATGGAAATCGGAGGAAATTTCTTTCGTTATTTCGATCTTCAACAACCGTTCCGCAAAAAGATGCCGGGCTTTTTCAAGGACTTTGAAAAGCGAAAAGTTGTTTCCTTACTGATAAACGTCGATGGTCCACTTGTAGGTTTTCACCATTCCGTTGTTGGCGATAATTTGAATCGTAATTAATTTATGAGCACTTGATTTGGTGGCCTCATCTTCCTGTACGATCACAATAAAATCGGTGGGATTGGCTTTCTGAAGCTCCAGCATTTCCTGCATATCGGCCGGAAATTGCTGATAAACGGCAGGCGTAATGAGGTTTAATGCCTGTAGCGAATCAATTAATCCGACGGTTCTTGTCATCGGGGCCGGTTCGTTCAAAGGTTCCTCCCGTGCAATAACTTTTGATTCAACCGGTAATTCTGCCTTTTGGGAAACCTTTGCAGTTGAATGGGATTCTGCGTTTTTGAGTTCTGCTTCCTCAGTTCGTTGTTTCGTTTCATTGCCTGCCGGCAATCTCTTCGTATAGTTTACAGAAGCGGCTTGGAATTCAAGCGAGGTTATCATCGGTAAAGCTTGTGACTTCTCTGATTTTACCAGCGGTTGCAAATTAGCTGTTCGGTGAATGGAAAGATAAGATGCAATGGAAAACAACAGGATGGCAAGACAACCGGCGGTAAACCAATTTATTGATGGCCGGTGCGGCGTTTTTTTATTGAGTAACCTTGCGATCCGGTTGAGTAGAGGCTGCCCTTTTGCAGAGGCCGGCATTACAAGCTGGTTGGAGTTGAACCTGGCCATCTTAACCAATGCATCTGCATAATGCGCCCGGTTGTAATTATATTCGATTACAAAATCATCGCAAATATTTTCACGTTCGGCTTTTATCCTTCGGGATATGACCTTTACAAACGGATTGAAATAAAGTATTTGCTCTACCAATGAGTGCAGAAGATTTACCAGGTAATCACTTCGTTTTACGTGTGCCAATTCATGCATCAACACCGCTTCCAACTGATGGGCGGTCAAATGATTGAGGCTGGCGAGCGGTATCAGAATCACCGGTCGGATAAATCCAACCGTCAGTGCTGTTTTTATTTTTTCCGACAGGATGATACAAACTTTTCTTTTGAGTTTTAAATGTCGCTTGTTTCTTTCAACAAAAGATTCAATCCATTCATACGAAATTGTGTTGGGAGTATTTCTGATCTTCATTGTACCAGACAATACAGAAATCCATCTCACCATAAACACAAAAAGAAGCAAAAAATAGACGGCTGACAAATAGGGCAATAGGTTTTCTATTAATATGCCGGATATGAGGGGAGAACCGCTCCCGCCTGAAAATGTTCCACCCGATTCAACAGCGGAATTGTTTCCAAAATACCATACGGTAGAAATGAATGATATAAAGATAATTACCTGCGCTGCAGAATAAACCTTGTATTTTACGACACTTGAAACCGATCTGGAACTGCCGGCTATTTCCGCCATCATCCAGACTAGTGCTGCCTGCCAGAAACTGTGGAGAATACCATATCCGACTGCCTGTAGAAAAGTATAAAAACTGTCGGGCAACATATTAATTCGTCTCTTTTAGCTGATCAATCAGTTGTTGAATTTGATCCAATTCTTCGGCACTAGGCCTCGACTGCCCGAGGGCCTCCATAGCGAGGGCGGGAGTAGAGCCTCCAAAGAGCGTTTCCGCCATCTTTCCAATAAACTGTTTCCTCGTTTTTTCGCGGCTGATAACCGGCGTATATACATGCACCTTACTCGAATCGTCACGCGATAAAATACCTTTCTCATGCATGATCTGCATAAGTTTCAACGTGGTGGTATAACCGCTTTCTTTAAACAGGCTTAACTCTTCATGCACCTGCCTTACGGTTCCGTTTCCGCGCTTCCATAAGATTTGCAAAATGGAAAGTTCTGTTTCGGTTGGTTTTAATTTTAAGTCCTTCATTCCGCACAAATTTTGAACAATTTACGAATGAAATCGTAATTCAGAAAAAGAAGGCGAAATTTTCGACCTTCATTAACAAATTGCAGCAAAAGCGGTTTATTATTGCTTAACGCCACTTTAATGGTAAATTTGCAAAAAAACAGGTATGAAAAAAGGTTGGATGATAATTGGGTTGGTGGTCATCGTCATTGCAGTTTACTTTTTGTTTTTTTATAAACCGGTGGTACAGGAAGAGCCGACGCAAACTTTGCCGGTAGCTGCTGCAAGTGCAAAAGATCCGGCATTTAACCGTTCATTCGACAGCGTGCTTAATGCTTACTTTGCCATACACGATGCATTCGTCAACTGGGATACGGTTAAAGCAAATAGATCTGCAGACACTCTGGCCACGCTTATTGAACAGGTGCCTTTCGATCTTTTGGAGGAAGATATTTCGGTTGTTGCCACTGCTAAAAACTTTGCTTCCTCCATGAAGAATGAAGCATCTTCGATTGTAAGCGGTAAAAATATTGAAACGAAACGCCGGTCATATAATATTCTCACTGAAAATCTATATAACCTTTTACGGACCATTCAATACGACAATGGCGTTTTATACCATCAGAAATGTCCAATGGCTTTCAACGATACGGAAGAAGCTTTCTGGCTTGCCAATATCCGGGAAGTAGTGAATCCATATCTGGGAAATAAGGACCCGAGATACAAGGCGGGCATGTTACATTGCGGAGAAACCGTAGATTCCATTGACTACCGGAAATAGAGAAAAAGTAATTTTAATCAAAATATAAGCTCCTCCGCGGAGCTTTTTTTGGGTGGAAAAAATTTCCTGGTTTTATTTGCTTTACGAACAAGATAATCCCTTATTTAATCGCTTTTTAAGATTGTGGTACATTCTTTGACTAACTGATGAGTTTTTTAGGGAGATTGTTAACGGAAACAGCGGAATTCTTAAAAAAAAAATTTCCAAGAATCTGTTAAGAAATGTCAAATTAATTTTCAGAATAACATATCTTTGAAACGATATCCCTTAAAAATTAAAAAAAGCTAAAAAAATGGGACCAGATGTAATTAAGGAAAATGTTGAAGTAAAGGAAACTATCGTACACCTGCATGTAGAAGACAGAAACCTCAACAAGAAAAAACAGATTGAATCTTCACTCAAAAACAAACGTTTTCAGATCTTCCTTAAAAGGCTATTCGATATCGTCGTCGCTTCCTTTTTGATTCTGTGTTTCTCACCCATTCTAATTATTGTTGCAATTCTCATAAAACTAAGCTCAAAGGGGGATATCCTGTATTCAAATGAGCGCGTAGGATATAAAGGAAATCATTTCAGATGCTTTAAATTCCGTTCGATGGTAAGCGATCAGTCAGTGAAAAAATCTGATTACGAAGTGGCGCTGGCCAACCAGGAAAAAGGAATTTTGCACAAGGTGAAAAATGATAGCCGCATTACGTGGATAGGTAAGATAATCCGTAAAACCAGTATTGATGAACTGCCTCAACTGTTTAATGTTTTGAGAGGAGACATGAGCATTGTAGGACCGCGTCCGCTCGTTCCTTTTATGCTTACGCATTTGCCGGAATTCAAAGAGATCCGCTGCCTGGTACGCCCCGGTATTACAGGATTATGGCAGGTTAGAGACCGCATCAACAATACAAGTGCCGAGTTCATGATTGAACACGATACCGAATATATTGAGCACTATAGTCTTTTACTCGATGCGAGGATTCTGCTCAGAACTCCAATAGTGGTAATTACCGGCGAAGGTGCATATTAAAAACTAAAACTAATTCATTTACCTGTTAGCAGGTTACTTCTCGCCGGAGTTGTACCTTTTTTAAAAAATCCGAAAAATGATCAAGGCAGATTTTGTAATTGTCGGCTCCGGACTTACCGGAAGTACTATCGCAAGAATATTGGCAGACAACAATCAGGATGTTATCATTCTTGAAAGAAGAGACCATATTGGCGGTAATGTTTATGATTATAGACATGAAAGCGGAGCAATGATACACAAATACGGACCACACTACTTTCGCTGCGGTTCCGCAAAGATCTGGGAGTTTGTAAACCGGTTTACCGAATTTTACGACTGGAGTTCAGTTCTTAAATCAAAAGTGGAGGGCGAATACCGCAACTGGCCGGTTCAGCAGTCGTATATCGAATCAATTGCCGGAAAGGATTGGGAACAAAATCTTTTTAAAGGTGAACCTGCAAATTTTGAGGAAGCATGTCTTGCCAAAATGCCCCGCGAGTTGTACGAGCTTTTTATAAAAGGTTATACGGAAAAGCAATGGGGAGTGAAATGTACAGAGCTCGATAAGGAACTCGCCGCACGTATCACGATCAATAAAGCTAATGTAACCACACTCACGCCCAATCACAAGTGGAATGCGCTGCCGCGAAAGGGTTATACCGAAATGATGAGGAATATGATCGGTGATATTCCGGTAAAATTAAATTTCGACTATCTGAAAAACCGCGATCAGGTGGTAGCAAATAAACTGCTCATATTTACCGGCCCTGTTGATGAATTTTTCGATTTTAAATACGGAAAATTGAAATACCGCGGACAAAACAGGAAGGTGGAACATCTGCCCGAAACAGAGGAGTTTCAACCTTATATTCAGGTTAATTATCCCAATGCTGAAGATCCGCGTATCAGAACAATTGAATGGAAACACCTCATGCATCCGGATGAAAAAAAGGATGTTCAGGGAACTTTACTTACGCATGAAACACCATTCACGCCGGAAGAGCCGCAGCATTACGAGTACCCGTTTCCGGACAAAATAAATAAAGACCTGTATAAACTTTATAAAGAGGAATCAAAATCGCATGCGAATGTCCTTATCTGCGGAAGGTTGGGCGAATACCGGTATTACGATATGGACCAGGCGATTGGACGGGCAATGAATTTCGCATCGGCAATTCTGGAAGATAAAGTTTTTGCCGAAGAGAAGGTTGGATAATCCCGCCTGTTCCGGTCTGCACAAAAATGGATCACACCAACGCTATAATTTAATTCCTACCAAGTGTATAGAAATTGTAGATTAAGTTGTATGTTTGTTAACGCTTTTAGTAAAATAACACTTTAACAACCGTATTATGGTCTCAAAACTCAGTTCACCCGAGGTTTTGCATTTCCTCATAATCTTAAGTATCGTACTGATAGCCGCACGGTTGTTAGGTGAAATTTGCAGAAAGTTCAAACAACCTGCAGTGGTGGGAGAGATCCTTGCAGGTATCATAATCGGCCCTTCTTTGCTCGGGACTGCTTTTCCTGATTTATTTTCCTCCATTTTCCTCGAAGAAAGTCGTGCATTTGGTGCATTTGACGGATTGGCTAATGTGGGCGTAATCTTACTGATGTTTGTGGCAGGTATTGAGGTGGATTTGAAACAGATCCGGCAGCAGGGAAAACAGGCCGCTTCGATTAGTTTCTTTGGTTTGTTGTTTCCGTTTGCCATCGGCTTTTTCGTGATCTGGTTTTTTCACGATTACGTTTTCGCCGTGCCCGCCAATGACAAGCTGATTCCGGCTTTATTCTTTGGAACCGCACTATCCATTACTGCGCTTTCAGTGATTGTAAAGGTGTTACTGGATTTGAATATCATCAAGACAAGGGTTGGAAGTCTTGTACTTACCGCTGCCATGATCGACGATTTCCTGGGGTGGATCCTGTTTTCCGTTATCATACAGATGATGAATGCAAAGGCAGGAGACGCTTCGATGACCTCTATCTTATTCGTATTTGTGTTTGTGGTATTTATGCTTACCATTGGAAAATGGCTGGTGGATAAGCTGTTGAAGTTTTCCGCCACTTATCTTACACCGCCGAGTGGAATCATCACCGTTGGAATTTGTCTTTGCTTCCTTGGAGCGGTATTTACCGAATTTCTGGGGATCAGGGGAATTTTCGGAGCCTTCCTCGTGGGAGTGGCAGTGGGAGATTCAAAATACTTTACAAAGCCGGCCGAAAACATTCTTCACCAGTTCATCGTAAATATCATAGCGCCGCTTTTTTTCGCTTCTGTAGGATTAAGGGTAAACTTTTTAGAACATTTTGATCTTTCTGTCGTGTTGATTATTTTGGGAATTGCGTGTATTGCCAAAATCATCGGTGCAGGATTGGGTAGCCATGTCAGCGGATTGAATAAAAACGAGTCAATGGCTATTGCATTTGGAATGAATGCAAGGGGATCGCAGGAGATTGTTTTGGGAATGATCGCCCTTCAAACAGGTATCATTGATGAACAGATTTTCGTGGCTTTGGTAGTAATGACGGTTGTAACCATTCTAATGACCGGCCCGTTGATGAAATATTATCTCGACAAAGAATACAGTGCTCATCCGGCTTCGGCCTTAGTGATGGATGAACAGACAGCGGAGCCCGGCACAATCGGCCAAAACAGACAGCCGGTAGCGCACGACGGCCTTCCTTCCCCTCAGAAAGTCCACACTTAGTAACGCAATGTCCTAAAAAAAGAGGCTGTCTCAAGTATGAAACAGCCTCTGAAATGAACCTCATAAGCCGGATTCTGTTTCTATTCTGTCATTTATCTGCGGTAAACATTGCTGTTTACCTGTTGCTGCCTACCCTGTATCTCAGGCGAGCAACCCTGATAGCGATACTTTACGTGGCATTACAGCATCCAAGGTTTACCCCTGTTGTGCATTGCTGCAGAACAGCGTGAGCTCTTACCTCACATTTTCACCCTCATCCCTACAGTGTAGCGGGGACAGTTATTTTCTGTGGCACTCTCTCTTATCAGCCTGAGGCCGATAGCCCCGTTGTTCACGGGGTAGATTGCTCTTTGCTGTCCGGACTTTCCTCAGCCCATTAGGGCCGCGACAGAACGGGTTCATTTCTGCGAAGTTACAACTTCTTTCAGCTTATCTTATACTGTTCGGGGCAATGGACAAAACTGATGAAATACGGATTTTGGAAAATATTGATATAATTCGCCAGGTTGTTAGGATTGGATTGGTAATTTACTGAAGTAATGCTTTCGATAAAACGATTATGCTTTTTTACTTTAGTTTGTATCTTTGGTGTAGAAAATTTGTTGAGCGATTCTGCTTCCTTCGCGTTCAGAGAAACTGTCCGTTCATACGTTTTTACATCGATTCGATCTTTTAGCTCTTCAGCATTCCAACCTTCAATCGCAGTCATATTTGCATAAAATATTCTGGAAGACATCGGCTCGTTTGCAGATAGCAAAATCAAAATATGCTCCCAAGTCAAGAGGGAAGCCAGTTGTGAGGCTTCTTCTATATTGGAGAAGTCCGCCGCGTACTGCCTCATTGCCCGTAATTGATTGCTACTAAAAAGATTAGATACATCGCCATTGCTTCTCCTAAGTCCTTTTGCAAATTCTGTTTCCCAACCGGAAGTTGGATCGGTCGAGAATTCATCATTAATCCGTTTTCCAATTTCCCAGAATAATAAATTCAGATGCGTGTTTAGCCGTCGATTCTGCTGGTTTCGATATCTTTGAATTGCATCCCCGATTTTTGAAAATATATCATTTTCGAAAACGTGTTTCTTATTCACTTCGAGCTTCTTTTTCGCAGGTTCTGTAAGGATTCGAAATTGAGACAAAACCGGTTCTTTAAACATGTTCGTTTCTTGCATATCGTTTTTAGATAGCATCTCCGGAGTTAAACGTTCTATCGATATTTGTTTTGATAATTCAAGTGTTTCGTTTCTATTCTGTTTTTCTTTTTTCGAATTTAGATGCATGGACGCTGACATTGCAGTTTCCAGATCTTTTGTTGAACCCTTGTTGATTCTTAACGTTAAGTAGAAAGCCAGTTGGTCGTGATTTTTGGTTGTCAACAGCAAAAGAACGTCTTCCCAAGTTATAAGCTGAACCAAACTGTCTTTCATAAATCCTTCAGTAAATATCTTTGAAAATTTAATCATCATTAACAGGTTGTAAGTTGAAAGAAATGTTCCGTATTGAAGTTGTAGTTGCTCCGATAACCGGTCAATTGAAAAACTAATGGCTTTAGAGCTAAATTCATTTTCATAACGTTGGTTCAAAATCATTCCTATATTCCGAAAGAGAAGGAGCATCTCCATGTTAGCGAGTCGATCAAACTCCAGTCGTTTTGAAGTTAAAGTTGCTGCAACTGCTTTATACAAATTGTTGGTTTCCCGCATTTTTGATTTTCTATTTTTCATTGCATGCTTTTCCTCAAATCATGATGTTCAACTTTACAATTATTCCACCGTAGAATGGCTTTCGTACCACTGTCGAGAATACATTGGACTTCCATCAGTATAAACCCATTTTCCAAATACGAAGCAAGACCAATTTATTAGAGCAGTTGTTCCCAAAGAAGTCCAGCTATTTTGATGTCCGAAAGTGTTAACGAACGCGTCGTGTTGCGGTTGTACGTGTCCAGATAGTTAACAACTGGATCTTTAACCGTCATCGGATACACAATCACACTCGTTACGTCTCCATTTTCTCGAATTATCTTTGCATGATAGTTATATACGATTTTTGGAGCATTACTAAACAAAGAATCGTCCACCGATTTCGATTGGATTACAGTTTCAGTGGTGATAATTTTATTATTTCCACCACCGGCTCCGCCACCATCGTCGGAATCTTCATCATTCTGATAACAAAGCGTTGTTGTTTCACTTCCAATATATTTCCAATCTGTACAAGAGGTAGTCCCATCGGTAAATTCTGTACACTCTCTCTCAAAATAATCAGTAATAACAACAAGGCATTCAGGATTTTGATTTGGGGGACGTTTATCATTCAGAATACCATTTTTGCTAGACTTAGTGACTGCTATTGTGTAACCGTTTTTTACTTTGATACCTTCTTGAATATTTAAACGGAAATCCGTCACGAAAACGAACCCATCAAAATTGTTATCTATATTTTGAAGATTTATATTGCTGTTAACAGCAGCCGTGTCGTCCGCAAGAAAATAGTGCAAGAGTTTCGAGGAAATTTCGCCACTCGACTTATTTTTGATCAATAACAATGTTGTTCTGCCGTTTATAATTCCCAAGTTATTTTTATCGTTGACGTCTATAACATTAAAACCTAACTTTTTTGTTAAAGTAATCGGCACTTCATAAATTGATAAGGAGTCGCGGTCGAAGAGGGATGCCTTCTCCCATAAGGGTTTGAAGGAAATTTTGTTTGCATGCGACATCGGTTTAGTCAGTTCCCAATTGATCTCAATGCTTGAAATATCGGCATTTATGAACCACGCTTTTGCATCGGAAACCGAAAAGAAATTATCAGGTTCGTGGAAATTTTCCTTTTTGCAGTTCATCAAAAGGATAAGGCCGAGAAACAGTAAGAACTTTTGGGAATGTCGGGAGATTCTTTTTTGAATGACCATAATCCGTTCATTTAAAAGGTTGAAACTTTTTCTTAAAGATAATGCTTTTAACAATTAGTACCGCAATGTTCTAAAAAAAGAGGCCGTCTCAAGTATGAAACAGCCTCGGCAATGAACCTCATAGGCCGGATTCTGTTTCTATTCTGTCATTTATCTGCGGTAAACATTGCTGTTTGCCTGTTGCTGCCTACCCTGTATCTCGGGCGAGCAACCTTGATAGCGATACTTTACGTGGCATTACAGCATCCAAGGTTTACCCCTGTTGTGCATTGCTGCAGTACAGCGTGAGCTCTTACCTCACATTTTCACCCTCATCCCCACAGTTCTGTGGAGACAGTTATTTTCTGTGGCACTCTCTCTTATCAGCCTGAGGCCGATAGCCCCGTTGTTCACGGGGTGGATTGCTCTTTGCTGTCCGGACTTTCCTTAGCCCATTAGGGCCGCGACAGAACGGGTTCATTTCTGTGAAGTTACAACTTCTTTGTTGTGATTTAGCCCGGGACGTTTTCCTGGCAATCGCCCTCGAAAAAAATTTGCTATTTATTTAAGACTTTTTTAACTTTATTTTCTTGCCATAACTAATAAACGAAAGCAATATGAAAAGATCGTTTATCACTGATGTGCAAATATATATGGTGCAGCGCGTCGCCACATTCTTTCAATCCATACTAACGAACACACCTATAAATGGTCCATCGAGATTCATAGAATGCGAAAACTACCGCCATAGCTGTGGAAGCTCGGGAACCGATAATGATAATTGCAGCAACAATGATAATCCCTGTCCACAATAAATTTATTAATGCAAAAATGTACAAGTATGAAAACGGTTATTCTACTCCTGATTCTTTGTCCTTTCCTTGCGGCTGTTCAAGCGCAACCGGGCACTTTAGACCCTTCTTTTGGAAATGAAGGAATTGTAACGACTGATTTGCCAGAAGGACCAGATTTTTTCTCCCGCCTCAAGATTCAGAAAGATCAAAAGATAATTGTGTTAGGAGATTTAAGCTATTCTGACGCAGGCATAATATTAGAGCGCTACCTGCCAGATGGAACGCTCGATTCGAGTTTCGGCGAGAATGGCATTGTTAACACACGAAGCCACTATTTTTTCAATGACCTCGCGCTACAGAATGATGGTAAAATTCTTATTGGAGGCAATCAAAATGTTTACCCCCAAAGTCTGGTGTTAATGCGGTTTTTACCCGATGGCAATCTGGATTCCACATTCGGCGAAAACGGAATGGTCATCGGTGATTTCGGTGGTTGGAAGCAAAGCGCTGGCAGACTCGCTATTCAGCCGGACGGTAAAATCGTAACTGCCGGTAATTTTTATGAGGATGAATACTCCATAGCAGATTTAGTGACGAGATATAATCCTGATGGGAGCCTCGACAAATCATTTGGACAACGAGGTTTCACAATTATAGAAGATGGCGTTACGGCTCCAGGTCTTGCGTTGCAGCAGGATGGGAAAATTGTCATCGGTGGCAGCGATTATACCGGCGATAATTCTCACCGGAAATTTTATCTTGCACGTTTGACACCTGAGGGTAGTTTAGACTCTTCTTTTGATGGGGATGGGCAGGTATTTACCGATTTTGGAAAGGACGGCGATTATATTTCCGATATTGCCATACAGCCCGACGGCAGGATCGTTGCCGTTGGTTCTTCCGGTCAGCCCGGCTGGAATGGAACGATTCCTTTCATTGCATTGGCACGGTACAATACCGATGGCAGACTCGATCAAAGCTTTGGAGAGGGCGGTAAAGTGTCCATCCAACTGCAAGACTATTCGCAGGCAAATGCAGTGGCATTACAGCAAAATGGAAAGATAGTCATCACCGGTTTTGTTTCTTTTGAAAACAGCAATTACGTTGTTGCGCGGTTATTGGAAAACGGGTCTCTTGATCCTGCTTTTGGAACAGGAGGAATAACCATTACCGAAGTGCGTACAACCAACGACCGGGCGATGGACGTGGATCTACAAAAAGACGGCAAAATAGTAGTGGGAGGTTCTCCCGACATCACCCTTGCCCGTTATATTGGTGATTCGGTAAATGACCATCCGTTGATCACAAAAATAAAGACCTGGATACGCAACAACCTTCTTCACTGGTATGTAGCCAACGCTGGAACCGTAAATTATTACAGCATTGAAAGCAGCAGCGATAGCAACCGCTTTACGGAGCTGAAAAGAATCAAGGCAGAAAATGCATCGGCATTGATATCCGAGGCACAAAGCCATCAGCAGCAGGCGTTGAGTTATGTGTTGTCTGAAGCCAATAACAATACGTACTACCGGATTGCAGCAATAAAAAAAGATGGCGGTATTGTTTATTCGGATATCGTTTTTTACAAAGGTGATGAAAACCGAGTTACTATTTATCCTAATCCTGTGAGAGATATCCTTACCTTGCAGGGATTTGATGTTACAAAGCGCTATAACTTACAAGTGATGGATATCATGGGAAATCCGTTTTTAAGTGCAACAGTTCAATCGGCAAACACATATAATTGGAATATAGGCAGCCTGAAGAAAGGACACTATATGATAAGCATTAGCACCCCTGGTGAAACCGAGATGAGAAAATTTATTAAAGAGTAGTGGATTTGAGGCTACCAATAATCCACATTTTTCAGGAGCAGTGCTAATCAACATCCGGATTAAAATAATTTAGCTCCGCGGCTTCATTCCAAATGTGACGGTAGCGTTTCTATTTCTCCTGCTGAAGCATCGGTACTAATTTGTAAAATAAAAAAGCTCCCCGTCCGACGAGGAGCTTTTTGCTAATTCTGATCTAACTATTATTCAAATTTCAAATCCAAACCTAATCCTCTTAATTCGTGAACCAATACATTGAATGATTCAGGAACTCCGGGACGGGGAATATTATCACCCTTAACGATCGCTTCATAGGTTTTTGCACGACCGATGATGTCATCTGATTTCAGCGTAAGCAATTCCTGCAGAATGTTTGATGCACCATAAGCTTCCAGTGCCCAAACTTCCATTTCACCGAAACGCTGTCCACCAAACTGTGCTTTACCACCAAGCGGCTGCTGGGTAATTAAACTATAAGGTCCGATTGAACGGGCATGCATCTTATCGTCAACCATGTGGTGCAACTTGATCATATAAATAACACCTACGGTCGCTTTCTGATGGAATCTTTCTCCGGTTTCACCATCGTACAGGTAAGTGTGACCCATTGAAGGAATACCCGCCTTTTCGCAGTATTGCGCAATTTCTTCAACCGAAGCACCATCGAAGATCGGAGTGGCAAAGCGAACACCGAGTTCCTTTGCTGCCCATCCTAAAATGGTTTCATAGATCTGTCCGAGATTCATACGGGAAGGTACACCCAGCGGATTCAAAACAATATCCACCGGCGTTCCGTCTTCCATAAACGGCATATCTTCTGCCCGAACGATTTTTGCAACAATTCCTTTATTACCATGGCGACCGGCCATTTTATCACCCACCTTCAGCTTACGCTTAACGGCGATATACACCTTAGCCAGTTTCAATACACCTGCGGGTAATTCATCCCCGATAGAAATATTGAATTTTTCGCGTTTGTAACGGCCTAATTCTTCGTTGTATTTGATGCTGAAGTTGTGTAAAAGCGTATTGATTTGCTGATCAACCACTTCATCGCCTGTCCAACCCAACGGATTTACATTCTGATAGTCGATCGATGATAGATTTTTCTGACTGAATTTCGCAGATTTACCAATAAGCATTTCTCCGAAATTGTTGCTAACCCCGGCCGAATTTTTATCCTTCAGCAGTGTCTGCAGTTTTTCGATCAGTACCTCCTTCAGGTTTTCTACATTCTTTTCATGTACCTTATCAACTTTTTCCAACTGAGCCTTCTCACGTAATTTTCCGTTTTTATCTTTCTTCGCTCTCTGGAAAAGTTTTTTGTCAACTACTACACCTTCGGTTCCATTTGGCGCTTTCAGTGAAGCGTCTTTTGCATCGCCTGCTTTATCGCCAAAGATCGCTCTCAACAGTTTTTCTTCCGGAGTGGGATCACTTTCTCCTTTAGGTGTAATCTTTCCAATAAGAATATCACCTTCCCGCACATGAGCACCCACTCTGATGATTCCGTTTTCGTCAAGATCTTTTGTTGCTTCTTCAGAAATGTTTGGAATATCGGGGGTCAATTCTTCTTCTCCCAGTTTGGTATCTCTTACTTCAAGTTCGTATTCTTCAATATGAATAGAGGTGAAAAGATCTTCCTTTACAACTTTTTCAGAAATCACGATCGCATCTTCAAAGTTGTATCCCTTCCAAGGCATGAAGGCAACCTGCAGGTTGCGGCCGAGTGCAAGTTCACCATCTTTGGTAGCATAACCTTCTGTAAGAAAATCTCCTTTTTTCACCACCTGACCTTTTCTAACTGCCGGGCGAAGGATGATGCTCGTTGACTGGTTGGTCTTGACAAACTTGGTAAGTTTATATACAACCAAATTGTCTTCAAAGCTGATAAGCCTATCGAGATCATTTCTATCGTAACGAACGTGAATTTCTTTTGAATCAACGTATTCCACCACACCTTTTCCTTCCGCATGAATCTGGATACGTGCATCTCTTGCAGCTTTTCCTTCAAGGCCGGTTCCAACCACCGGAGCTTCGGGAAGAATCAGCGGAACTGCTTGACGTTGCATATTACTTCCCATCAGGGCACGGTTGGCATCATCGTGCTCAAGGAAGGGGATAAGTGATGCGCTTAACCCAACAATTTGGTTTGGCGCCACATCCATATATTCTACTTCGCCCTTATCTAATACCGGAAAATCACCAGTTTCGCGGCTGACAATCCTTTCTTCAACGAAATGACCATCACCATCGATCTCTGAGTTTGACTGGGCAATTTTAGCGGTGTCTTCTTCTTCCGCACTTAAATAAGTAAGTGTATTCAGATCTACCGTTCCATCTTTTACTTTCCGGTAAGGCGTTTCAATGAATCCCATATCATTGATCTTCGCGTGCACACAAAGTGTGGAGATAAGACCGATGTTTGGACCTTCCGGCGTTTCAATTGTACAAAGACGGCCATAGTGTGAGTAGTGTACGTCACGAACTTCAAATCCGGCTCTTTCGCGGCTCAGACCACCTGGTCCTAAAGCGGAAATACGACGTTTGTGCGTAATTTCAGATAAAGGATTCGTTTGGTCGAGGAATTGCGATAATTGCGATGTTCCGAAAAATGAATTGATAACGGACGAAAGTGTTCTTGCATTGATCAGATCAACAGGGGTAAAAACTTCATTATCCCTAACGTTCATCCTTTCACGGATGGTACGCGCCATACGGGCGAGACCAACACCAAACTGTGCATAAAGTTGCTCACCTACGGTACGAACGCGGCGATTGCTCAGATGATCGATATCATCAATTTCGGCTTTACCATTCGTAAGGCGAACGAGATATTTAATAATCTCAATGATATCTTCTTTCGTAAGTACTTTGTTGGTCAGTTTTTGTTTAACCCCGAGTTTGCGGTTGATCTTATAACGACCCACCTCTCCGAGATCATAACGTTTGTCACTGAAGAACAATTTATCAATGATACCTCTTGCAGTTTCGTTATCCGGAGCATCGGCACCGCGCAACTGGCGGTAGATGTGCTGCACGGCTTCAAGTTCACTGTTTGAAGTATCTTTATTTAAGGTATTGTAGATGATCGCGTAATCGCCACCTACATCTTCTCTTTGAATAAATACGCTTTTTACATCCAGATCAGCAATCATTTCGATGGCTTCTTCATCAAGGATGGTATCGCGTTCCATCACGATTTCGTTGCGTTCGATGCTCACAACCTCACCCGTGTCTTCATCTACGAAATCTTCAACCCAGGTTCTCAATACACGGGCAGCAAGTTTCTTCCCGATATATTGTTTCAGCGTCTTCTTATCGGTTGTAACTTCATCCGCCATACCGAAAAGTTCGAGTATATCCTTGTCCGTTTCAAATCCAATGGATCGTAAAAGGGTAGTTACCGGAAACTTTTTCTTGCGGTCAATATAGGCATACATCACATTATTGATGTCGGTGGCAAACTCCATCCAGGCACCTTTAAAAGGAATTACCCTTGCAGAATAGATTTTTGTACCGTTTGGATGCACAGATTGTCCGAAGAATACGCCGGGCGAACGGTGTAATTGTGAAACTACCACACGCTCAGCTCCGTTGATTACGAAGGTTCCGCGTGGGGTCATATAAGGAATATTACCTAGGAAAACATCCTGAACGATGGTTTGAAAGTCAACATGTTCTTCATCATTACAGCTCAAACGAAGTTTGGCTTTCAGGGGAACGGCATAGGTCAATCCTCTTTCCATACATTCATCGATGGAATAACGGGGAGGATCGATAAAATAATCCAGAAATTCAAGAACGAAAATGTTCCTGGTATCTGTAATAGGAAAATTTTCCTTGAATACCTTAAACAAACCTTCGTTGTTACGTTTGTCGGGGGTTGTCTCCAATTGAAAAAATTCCTGAAATGATTGTAATTGAATGTCGAGAAGATCAGGGGTTTCAGCGAGATTTTTTGTCTTACCGAAATTGATCCTTTCTTGAATTTTTGTTGATGACATATTTAAATTTAACCGGTTTTGCTTGTAAATAAAAACATCCACTTTATTGATTGCCGCTTTTACAGAATTACTGCAGTTCTTATACGGCTTTTTCTTTCAGTGGACATATTCAGCTTTATTTAGGGTTTGCAAAGTTAGGAAAAGTACATGAAATTGAAAAACTTATTAAAATAAAGCTGTTAAAGTTCCGTAAAAGATCCGCAGTAAATTCTTCTTCAGAAGATAGGTCCCGCTCATCCCGCAAACACAGCAATTTAAAGCCGAAAGCCTCCGCACATCTTGTTTTGCATTTTTTTGTCGCCATATCCGTTCTATGTTGAGCCAAAATTTAGCAGCATGAACAGAATTTTTTCCCTCATTATGATTCTTTTTTTGATGGTTTCCTGCAATAAAGATGTGATTACCGGTAGCGGCAGTATAACGGAAACAGTAAGAACCCCGGGTAGTTTTTCGGGTTTAAATACCGAGGGAAATGTGAAGGTACATATAGCTTATGCACCCGAAATTTCGGTAAAACTGAGGGGTTATGCCAACCTGATTCCGGAATTTGTTACCGAGGTAAAAAACAACATTCTTTATCTTCATTACCGTGACCGGTTGAATGTGAAACACGACAACATTGAGGTATTCCTTACGATGCCCGGCTTTACCGCAATCAACACTTCCGGGTCTTCTTTTATTGATGCAGAAGGAAATTTTGATCAGGCCGCTCAGCTTTCAATCCTGAGCAGCGGAAATTCAGAAATCAGCATTGATAACATGACGGTGGAAAATTACGTGGTAAGCGGAAGCGGTAACTGTAATATTGCTACCGTTGCAGTAAATGCAAAAACCGCGAAAATTGAAATCTCCGGCAACGGCACGGTTTCTTTATCTGCCTCAGAAAAATTAGATGTCTCCATTTCCGGAAGTGGAACCGTTTCCTATAAAGGCGATCCTGCAGTCACTACCGATATTTCAGGGAACGGCAAACTGATTAAATTATAAAGCTGTTGTAACTCTTTTGGTGCTTGTTGGCCGGAATTCCATATATTAACTTCAAAAATATCATGGATAAGCTGATAACCGGCATTCATCATGTTACTGCTATTGCCGGAAATGCACAGGAAAACCTGAATTTTTATAAGGGAGTCCTGGGCTTGCGCCTCGTAAAGAAAACGGTCAATTTTGATGCACCCGAAGTATATCATTTTTATTATGGCGATGAAACGGGAAATCCGGGATCAATCTTAACCTTCTTTCCTTATCAGGGATTGGTAAGAGGAAGACAGGGCAAGGGAATGGTGAACACAACTACCTTTTCCGTTGACCTTAAAGCAATTGATTTCTGGACGAAACGGTTCAAAAAATATAATGTTCCCTACAAGGAGGCAACGGAGAGATTTGAGGGCGAAGTAGTCATCTATTTTGAAGACCTCGACGGGCTCGGCCTCGAACTGGTCTTTAATAATCGCGATGGGCGAACTGCATTTTCAAACGGCATTATACCGCCGGAATTTGCGATCAAAGGATTTTACAATGTTGAGATCTGGCTTGAAGGATATGAAAAAACGGCTGGCATTTTACAGCAACAGCTCAATCACGAACTGATTGCGGAAAAGGAAAACCGTTTTCGTTTCGCTGCCACCGACAGCCCCGGAAATTATATTGATCTTTTGTGTATGCCGGATAGTCTGAAAGGCCTCTCGGGCAGCGGCACCATTCATCATATTGCTTTCGCAACACCGGATCAGGAAAGCCAGCAGGATATCCGGATAAACCTTTTGAAAAGAATGGTAAATCCAACGCCGGTGCTCGACCGGAATTATTTCACTTCCGTCTATTTTCGTGAACCTGGCGGCGTACTCTTTGAAGTGGCCACTTCAGGACCCGGCTTCACGATAGATGAGCCGGCGGATCGCCTGGGAGAACTGCTTAAATTGCCCGATCAATATGAACGGCAGAGGTCTGCGATTGAAAAGGTGCTGCCTCCCATATTTTTTAATCCCGAAAATTTCAGATGATGCCGACTTTCAATTTTTTATCGAAAGGAATAAGTTTGGACGAAGCCACACGCGCCATGATCTTTATTCACGGCAGGGGCGGAACGGCGGAAGACATCCTCAGCCTGTCCGGCTATTTTCCGGTTCAGGATTTTTCACTTCTGGCACCGCAGGCTGAAACCAATACCTGGTATCCGTATTCGTTTATGGCGCCGCAAAAAAATAATGAACCCTGGCTGTCGGATTCGATTTCATTGCTGCACGAAGTCGTTCTGCTAACGACTGGAAAAGGCGTTCAACCTCAGGATATTTTCTTTTGCGGGTTTTCACAGGGTGCCTGCCTTATGCTCGAATACCTTGCGAGAAATGCCAATCGATATGGAGGTGCTATTGCGTTTACCGGTGGCTTGATCGGCGATAAGATTGATCGTTCGAATTACAACGGCCGATTCGATTCGATGCCTGTTTTTTTATCTTCAGGGGATAAAGATCCGCATGTTCCATTAGAGCGCATCAAGGAAACGGTTTCAGTTTTTGAGCAAATGGGAGCTTCGGTGATGGAGAAAATTTTTCCGTTAAAACCACATTCCATAACAATGGAAGAAATCAGGCTTGCCGAAGCATTTGTATTTAAGAATAAAACGGTTTCTTAACTTATCCAATCCTGAAGCAGGGTTGCCAGCCAAAGAAAAACGGCAAATCCAACCACGTCCTGAAATGCCGTTTCAAACGGTCCGGCTGTGGTGGCAGGATCAAATCCGAGCCTTTTTGAAAAAATGGGAATGATAGCTCCCATCAGTCCCGCTGTAAGCATTGAACAGGTGAGCGCTCCTCCGATCACGATTCCAAAGGGCAGGTGTTTTGACCAGACGGCGCCCACAATTCCTAAAACAATTCCGCAAATGGCTGCCATAATCAGCGAAGTGGCGGCTTCTTTTTTCACCGAATGAAAAAGGCCTTTTCGCTGAGACTGTGTGTCCACCGCTCTTACCGTTATGGCGGCTGCCTGTAACCCAACATTGCCGGAAATAGCGCTGATAACCGGCATGAACGACGCCAGCAAAATTACCTTTTCGAGGATCTGATTGTAATGCGAAATCACCAGGCCGGCGGTCAATTCGATCACCATTGTGCCGAGCAGCCACGGTACCCTCATTTTAGCCTCTTGAAGTGGAGTGAGTTTTTCCATTTTTTCTGCATCCGTACCCACGGCTTTTGAATATCTCCTTCTCAGTCTTGCCACCACAATTTGCATGAGGTCATCCGATGGGATTACGCCTACCAGATAGCCGTCTTTATCCAGCACCGGAAGCGTCATAAACTTGTATTTCGCCATGAGGGCGGCAGCGTCGTCTTCGGAAGTATTGGCCGAAACCGTAATTACTTCAGTTTCCATGATTTCTTTTACCTGCTTATTCGCATCGCACATTAAGAGATCACGGATCGATACCACGCCCAACAGGTGATTGCGCACTTTCTTATCATTCAGGTCGCGGTCAACTACGTACAAATCTTCCGGGATGTCAACCTTTGGATTGGTATGCTTTACTACTTCAATAGCATCTTTTATCATGGTGTCTTTGTAAAGCCGCACGAATTGAGTCGTCATGAGCCTTCCGGCCGACTTTTTCGGATAATTCATTCTCGATTGCACATCCCTTACGGCTGAAGGATCAGAAAAGGCATCGTTTACAAACTCCTGCACATGTTTTTTGGGAGCTTCTGATAGAATCAGAGCCGCCTCTCTCGGTGGTAAAGCTTCTACGAGGATTGTAAGGTCTTCCGGTTTCAACTGTTTTATCAGGCTGCGGGCAAGATGCGGTTCCAGTTTCGCCAGTACATCACGGGCAACCGGTTTTTCAAGACAGGAAAAAACGGCGCCTGCCTGCCCGGTTTCAAGTTCTTCAATAGCAAGTGCAATGGCTGTTGCATCCTGATTTTTTACCAGGTGGCAGATCGTTTCTTTTTCAGGTGGGGTTTGTGGTGATTTAAACAAATCCTGTAATGATCTTTCCAATTCTTTCCAGTCGGGCAACTTTGTCATCTCGATAATTAAATTTCTGTCTTTACAACGAAAATTCAATAAGACAATAACAAATTCTACTCCAATCGGGGAGAATCGAAACAGGGTAAATCGTCTACA
Source organism: Bacteroidota bacterium (assembly GCA_023423835.1). GTDB lineage: Bacteria > Bacteroidota > Bacteroidia > Chitinophagales > Chitinophagaceae > JAFAEW01. The sequence continues at coordinate 20,516 of JAFAEW010000088.1, forward strand.
TTTTATTGCATAATCTCCAGCAACTTCATGGGAGTGGGAGTGGAGTAGATCTCATTGAGCCGCAAGCCTGCTTTCTGTACCAGTTTTTCGTACTGAAGAACGGTTCGTTCGAGCCCGCCTTCCATCACCTGCATATGCAGATCGAGAAAGACAGTTTCAGGATCGAATGGCGGTTCCTCATTAATGGTTCTGTCGATTAATAATAACTTTCCACCCGGCTTCAATAACTTCCTGGCTGTTGTCAGGATCTGAATACAACGGGTGTCTTCCCATTCAGACAATACACCGTTCAGGATAAGGCAGTCGGTTTTTGGGAGATGGTCTAAAGAGGCTTCATTTACAACCCTGATTCGTTCTGATAATTCTTCCGAAAATTCGGATGGTTCTGTCTGTATCAAAAGGGCATTGGTGTCCGATGATCTTTTAATGATGGTGTTTAATAAAATTCCATCTCCCTGACCCAGTTCATAAATCAATTTGAACGAATTAAACGGATAAGAAGCGGCAATTTTGCCGGCGTATTCCTTCGATCGTTGTTCAAGATAATAGTTATGCAAATTTCTGTATTGCGGATTGAGGTCGAGGTATTCGATAAAAGGCATTCCAAATACATCGTCGAAGGCAGGCTGACCGGTGGTTAAGCAGTGATCAAAATTATTCCAGCTTTCCCTCCAGGGTGCGGACCCCAGGAAGTTCGTGAGGTTGAAAAATCCATCTTCCTGTTTTTTCAGAAAAAACCGGCCTGTTTCGGTCAAAAGGTACTTATCATCGTCCATTGCGAGTAATCCCAACATCACCGTGTACCGCAACGTTCGAAGCAAAATCTTTTTATTGAGATGGCACTTATTGGCAATCTTTTCGAGACTGCATTCCCCATCATCAATTGTTTCAAAAACATTTGAAGTGACAAGTGTGAAAATAACCTGTGTCTGACACATCCCTGTAAGCAGTGCGAATGCGTTTTGTCTAAAATCGTTCTTCCTCTCCATAGTGAATCTTTTGTCGCATTTCAACCCGGGGGATTATAAAGATAGCATGTTTTCTACGCAACTGTCTTTTAATCCTGTAAATGCTGTTTCAACTGATATCTCTGATGGCAATTATTTTATTGCGATCATTGAATTGAAAAATCGATTTTCCTTTTAGTTGGATGCGAGTTCCTGCTTTTAAATTTCCAAGATCAGCCGCCAATATTGCCGAATAATTGATTTCAACTTCAGTAAATTCTACCCTGTGATTGATTAGTGAGATTTTTTGATTTCTTTCCATAAAAAACGATGCCGCGCCCTTTGCCTGTTCCTTAAAAGCAGCTATTCCATCCAGTCTGAGGAGTACGGTATTGTTCTGAATGTTTTCAAAAATAATGGAATCGTCCAAATCTTCCACCATTTTCTCTATATCAAACCCGTTATAAGCGCTCACATAAGCTCTTATTATCGTTTCACGCAAACCGATATTTGCTCTTGTATCCATCAATTTTTCAGTCTCACATATTTTTCAATATTCAGCCGGTCCACATTCTGTGACGCAATTTTCTCAATTCCTTTTTGTACAAGGGTGTCGCCGGAAAAAGAAACAGTGAAACTGAAGTCATTTCCTTCCCACTCTCTTGCGCTGCAATATTCAAGGTGCTCGGTATAACTGCTGTCATTGAAATCGTATTTTCCGCCTCCCGCCACAAAAACCTTGTTGCTGTCGGCTCCTTTTTTCAGGTCGTGCTGTAGAAAAGCGAAATGATCGGCATTGATAATTTTAATAAAAGAAACGTCTTTGGTGTAGTCTGTGGTGACGGTGTCGCCGTTTTGGATCAGTGTTCCGCTTATGAGTTTCCAGGTGCCGATGACCGGATTATCTCGGTGTACTTCAATGGATGGACCTGAACAGGATACAAAACTGATAGCAGCAAGTGTCAGCAGATAGAGCGTTTTCAAATTCGGAAGTTTTAAATTAAGATTGGAATTCAAACTTAAACAAATTAAGGCTACAAAATCAAGGTTATTTTAATGCATCCCCTTTTATTGCCGAATAGCGGTTATTTTTGCAGCTTAATTTTTAGGCGATGGCTGAAGAAAAAGCACAGAATTTTATTGAGGAGATTGTTGAAGCGGATCTGCAATCAGGAAAGTATAAAAAAATTGTCACCCGTTTTCCTCCTGAGCCAAACGGTTATTTACATATCGGACACGCAAAAAGTATTTGTCTCAATTTCGGACTTGCAATAAAGCACGACGGAAAAACTCATTTGCGGTTTGATGACACCAATCCGGTCACAGAGGAAACCGAGTATGTGGACAGTATCAAGGAAGATATTCAATGGCTTGGATTCAAGTGGTCTGATGAATTTTATGCAAGTGATTATTTTGAAAAGCTATATGAATTTGCTTTAAAACTTATCAAAGACGGTCTTGCCTACGTCGACGACAGTACGAGCCAGGAAATTGCGGCAGACAAGGGCAGTCCAACCCAGCCGGGAAAGGAAAGCCGGTTTCGCAACAGAAGCGTAGAAGAAAATCTACGCCTATTTGAGGAGATGAAGGCAGGAAAATACCGCGATGGAGAAAAGGTATTGCGGGCGAAGATCAACATGGCTTCGCCAAACATGCACATGCGAGATCCGATTATGTACAGGATCAAACATGCCCATCATCACCGTACAGGCGACAATTGGTGCATCTATCCCATGTACGATTTTGCACACGGTCAGAGTGATTCGATCGAGAAGATCACTCATTCAATCTGCACGCTGGAATTTATTCCCCATCGGGAACTGTATGACTGGTTTATTAATAAGCTCGAAATCTTTCCTTCGCATCAATACGAATTTGCGCGTCTCAATTTGAGTTTCACGGTAATGAGTAAAAGGAAATTGCTGCAACTCGTAAATGATAAATACGTAAGTGGTTGGAACGATCCGAGAATGCCTACGATCAGCGGATTGAGAAGAAGAGGTTATACGCCTGAGAGCATACGTGATTTTTGTGAAAGGGTAGGAGTGGCAAAGCGGGAAAATCTTATTGATGTCGGATTACTTGAATTTTGCGTAAGAGAACATTTAAATAAGGTGGCCAAACGAAGGATGGTTGTATTCGATCCCCTCAAGGTGGTTATTACCAACTATCCGGACGATAAAACGGAGACCGTCCTCAGTGAGGATAATCCTGAGGTTTCAGAAAAGACGTATCGGGAAGTTCCCTTCAGCCGTGAGTTGTACATCGAAAAGGAAGACTTTATGGAAAATCCGCCGAAAAAGTATTTCCGCCTTTCTCCCGGTCAGAAAGTTCGTTTGAAAAGCGCCTATATCATTCAGTGCGATGAAGTGATTAAGGATGAGAACGGTGATGTTGTTGAGGTGAGATGTTCCTATATCCCGGAAAGTAAAAGCGGTTCAGATACCTCCGGAATCAACGTGAAAGGAACGCTGCACTGGGTTTCCATCAAGGATGCGGTACGAATTGAAGTGCGGCAGTATGATCGCCTGTTTACCGTGGAAGATCCATCGAACGAAGAGGGAGATTTTAAAGATTTTATAAATCCTGATTCCCTTCAGGTGATTGAATCGGCATTCGCGGAACCTGCCCTGAAAAACGCAAAATTCGATGAACGGTATCAGTTCATCCGCAAAGGTTATTTCACCTTAGATAACGACACGAGTGAGGAGGGAATGGTTTTCAACAGAACCGTTACACTGAAAGATACCTGGGCTAAACAGTCGAAGAAGCTGTAGGGAAAATGCCTCTTTTTCAACAAAAATAAAGGGCGGACACCTGGTCCGCCCGCTGTTATCATTCAAAGACTGCTTCGCTTAGGCATTAATATCCCGGATTTTGAGGAGTGAGGTTGGGATTGTTCAGCATTTCTGAAGTTGGCAGTGGAAACAATAAATGTTTCTCTTCCAATACCGATCCGCTATCAGGAAATTTGTGTCCAACAAAGTTGTCAAAGCCATTGGTAGCTTCATTATACACTTTTCTAAGCCTGATCATATCAAACCAGGTGATGCCTTCATAACAGAGCTCATGCCAGCGTTCTCTCCACACTGCTTCGCGGAAGTCGGCCTGCGACAGGTTGCCTAAAGGTGCAAGTTTTGCACGTAGGCGGATTTGATTCACGGCGTCGAGTGCAGCTAAATTAGGAGAACCTTCGGCCTCATTCGAAGCTTCCGCATAGGTTAATAATACCTGTGCATACCGGATATTCATCCAGTTTAAACTGCTGGAAGCCGTTCCCGGTACACCCTGGGTGCCATTGGCAATAATGTCGAAATGTTTGTAGATATAAGGAGCCGAAAGGTCTTTTAGTTCGCCATCTCCACCGTCATAATAGTGTGTGTAGAAAAATCCCTGGCGATCAACGGCGCGCAGGTCTCCCGGTTCATACGAATTGTAAAATTGCAAGGTTGGAACCGTTGATCCGATCTCCGTTCCATAGGCCGACACGTCTTTAAAATTCGGGAGCAATATTCCCTGGTTTGGATTGTCAGCAACACCGGAGAGATACTGGATTTCAAAGATCTGCTCTACTTTATTTTCTTCCGAAACAGAATGAAGTGCGAGATAGTTATCAAACAATCCAAAACTTCCGCTTTCAATCACTTCTTTCGCTTTATCGGCGGCCATCTTGTAATAGGTACTGCCCTTGCCCAGCGGATATCCGGCCATTGTGAGATAAACTTCTGCCAGTTCGGCTTTTACGGCTCCAAGCGACGCCCGTCCTGTTTGATCTGCCCACGGCAATCCGGCGTTTTCCGCATCGGTAAGATCGGCAACGATCTGCGCGTAAACGGTCTCAACCGGCGTACGTGACGGATAGAGATCGGTGGAAGATGCGTCAACGGGTTCAACCAGCAGCGGCACATCGCCATATAGTCTTACGAGGTAAAAGTAGGCCCAGGCGCGTAGGAATTTCGCTTCTCCCAGAATCCGGTTTTTTTGCGCTTCGTCCATCGGTGTAATCGCCGGAACTTTTTGAATCACTAGATTTGCCTGTGCAATGAGGCTGTAAGGTCCGTTCCACCAGTTTCCCACAAAAACATTGTCGCCATTGTAACTGAGTCCGATCAGGTTATTGAGATCGGTGTTTTGACCGGTTTCGGTTTTCGCTGTTCCGGTCACCATTTCTAGCATCGAAAAGTTGTTTGCGAAAATTCCCGCTCCTCCATTGATAAACCTTGTCTGCGCATAAACTGCGGCCAGCGCAGCTTCTGCATGATCGGGAGTGGTATAGTAGGTTTCCGGTGAAAGGTTGGAAGGATCAACATCGGTATCCGCCAACCATTTTTTACAACTGCCAAACAGTACAGCCATTACTGCAAGCAGTAAAAAGGATTGAGTGAACTTATTTATTTTGTGTTTCATAAAAAGCGATTTTATATTAAGAAATTATAATCCGAGGTTTATTCCAAACATGTAAACGGTCGGTTTGGGATAATCAAAAAATGTTTGTCCCTGCGCAAACGCATTTCCATAGGTTGTTACCTCCGGATCATTGCCGGAATATTTGGTGGAAAGGAAGAAGTTTTGAACAGAAGCGTAAACCCTCGCTTTGCTTAAGTGCAATCTTTCCACCGTGGCGGCAGGAAAAGTATAGCTAAGCAAAATGTTTTTTCCACGGATGAATGAGCCATCTTCCACCCATCTCGTATCCACGTTGGTTACATAACCTGCACGGGTATCTCTGATGGCCGCAACCATTGTATTGTCGTTTCCTTTGGCAGGATCATAAGCATCCAGAACCGAACTGAAACTGTTTGCAATGCCCACTCTGTCTTCGCCCGAATGATGGGTTTGATTGAGTACATCGTTTCCATACATGTATTGCAATTCGACTAACAGATCGAACTGTTTGTAGCGAAAACTGTTGATAAAGCTTCCCCATCCTTTAGGATTGCCATTTCCAATGATTACGCGGTCGGCATCATTGATCACATAATCTCCGTTTACATCAAGATACTTAATATCGCCGGGGAGAATCGGCTTGCCACCGCGATAGCTGGCAAATTTAGCTGCTTCTGCCGCTTCCTTTTCTGTCCATACACCCAAACGCACCAGCCCCCAGAACGATCCTACCGGTTGACCCACTTCAATGATTCCCGTATTGGAAAGGAAGTTGGGATTTCCGGAAAATATCGGGGCCGGCGTTGCCAGAGAAAGTACTTTATTTCTGTTCATGGAGAAATTGAAGGTTGTATTCCAGGAGAAGTTTTTTGAATTGATGTTTAAGGTATTCAAAGTAATCTCCAGCCCTTTATTTTCCATGCTTCCGATGTTTTTCATTATGGAAGAATATCCGCTCGATCTTGGAACGGGAGCCGCCAGCAACATATCCGTTGTCTTGCGGTAATAATAATCCGCTTCAATGTTTACGCGGTAATTGAACAGTCCGAGTTCAACCCCAACATCAAATTGCGCCGTTTTTTCCCATTTCAGGTCGGGATTTGCGAGGCGGTTGGTACCAACGCCGGTAACACGCTGGTCGTTTATGATGGCGGCGTAACCGCTTCCCAGCAAGGCGTCGGAAGAATAAGGGCCTATTTCAGAATTTCCGGTGTAGCCGTAGCTCGTTCTCAGTTTGAGGTTGGAGATCGTATTGCTGTTGCTTAGGAAATCTTCTTCAGATACTCTCCAGGCGAGGGCCGCTGAAGGAAAGAACGCATACTGATGGTTTTCCCCGAATTTTGATGATCCGTCGGCGCGGCCTGTAAATGTCAACAGATACTTATTGTTATAGGTGTAGTTGATTCTTCCGAAATAAGAGTTGAAGGCAAATCCGCTCCTGTTGGATGATCCGGGGTTTTGCTGGCTGCCGGCTCCTATATTATTGAAAAGAAAATAATCGGTGGAGAAATTCTGGGAAGATGCACTGATTCCGAAATAATTTGTGCCCTGCCATGACAATCCCAACACCCCATTAAAGTCGTGTTTATCTCCAAATTTTTTGCGATAGGTAAAATAGTTTTCGGTTGACCAGTAATTCTCGCGGCTGTTGCCGACACTTGCGGTACCGTTTTGATCCCGTGAAATCTGATCGAGCGTCCGGCCATTGTATTGATTTGTTCCACGGTCAACCACACTCACGCCGAGTTGCGTTCTGAAATCCAGACCTTCAGCAAGCTGAATCGTTGCATATAGATTTCCAAGGGTGGTTTGGGTGTTTACAATAAACTTCCTGTCTGTAAGGATGTGCACAGGATTTGATCCTCCCTCCGCTCCGGGATATTGCCAGTTTTCTGCCCAGGTTCCGTCCGGATATTTTACCGGCAAAAACGGAAATGCTTCGGTAATCATTCTTACCGAATTCAATCCGCCCGTTCCCTGATCAACAATGTTTTCATTCTGGTTATTGTAACCGAGGCTGGCGCCGATTCTCAACCAGTCATTCACCTTGCTGTCAAACGAAAATCTTGCGGAATACCTTTTCAGGTAAGAGTTTAACAACAAACCGTTTTCATCACGGTATCCGAAGAATGCACTGTAAGTAGTGTTCTCATTTCCTCCGCTTATGCCTAACTGATGATTTTGTGAAAGCTCATTTTGTGTGGAAGCTTTCAGCCAATCTGTATTATACAAGGGATTGCCATTTGCATCAAACAATAATGGAAGGCTTTTCCTTTTTTCCCTCGGATCAACAACCGAGGCATAGTTTCCTGCGGCCCAGCCGGCGGGATCATAAACTTTAATGTTGTCATAGGCGAGGTTTTCCACCTGCAGATATTCCTGCGCATTGAGCATGTGTACCCTGTGTGGTCCAATGGTATTTACAAAGAAGTCGCCATCATAGGTCACTTTCGGTTTTCCCGCCGTGCCGCGTTTTGTGGTAATCAAAATAACGCCGTTGGCGCCTCTGGCACCATAGATGGCCGTGGCGGATGCGTCTTTGAGGATTTCAACGGAAGCAATATCACCCGGATTGATGTAATCGATCGAATTGCTGTTTTGAGTTTGCGTGCCGGACGGAAGATATACGCCGTCCACTACATAGAGCGGATTGTTGGAAGAATTGATGGAGCTGAATCCCCGTATGCGGATGTTTGTTTGTCCGCCCGGTCTTCCCGAATTGGTGTTTACCTGCACGCCGGCAACCTTTCCCGCAAGGGCCTCATTTAATGAAGCCGCCGGCCGTTCCTGCAATTGCGAAGCTTTCACCGTTCCCACCGAACCGGTAAGATCTGATTTACGGGTGGTGCCATATCCGATAACGACCACTTCATTGAGATCGTTTCCGGAAGGTTGCATTACCACATTTATTACATCCTGATTGTTTACCGGAACTTCCTGCGTTTGCATTCCGGTAAAAGAAAAAACAAGTACCGACGAAGTGTTGGGAACAGTAATGGAAAAACTGCCCGTAGCATCGGTTATGGTCCCCGTTTTTGAATCCTTTAGCTGCACCGAAACATTTCCCAAAGGATTGTTGTTGCTTCCGTCGGTAACAATTCCGGACACCGTTTTTTGTTGTGAAAATCCGGGAACTGAAAATACCAGCATGAGCATGCAGATGCCTAGCATCCTCGTTTGAAGATAGATTTTTTTCATAATGAAATTGATTAATAAATAAATAAGAGGGGACGGTGTTTTTTGATTTCTTATAGGATTAAAAGGTTTACTAAAACGTTTTGCTTTTTATAGGCAACCTCTTTGATGAGTCATAAAAATAGAAGATTATTACCTCATCACCAAAACAATATTCAACAAATTTATCAGCTTATAATTCATTCGCTTTACAAAACAGAAAGAAGTCTTTGGTTTCCTTTCGTGACTACAGATTGAAAGCTTAATCAACGCGCTCAAACCCTTTCCTGCTCTAACGATTGTTAGTTTTGAGTGAGCCGGTTTTTGGGATTGAAACTAACTAAAATTTTTTACGCAACGGCAATGAACCATCGCCGCGAAATAAAGGAATCGTCTTTGTTATCCGTATATTTAAGGATTATGATTGCCGCCTTTGATTCTTATTATTTTAATGACAAAGTAAAAACGGTTTGTGTCCTATTTCCTGAGTGGGAAGACGAAGAAAAGGCAACAGTGTATTCTAAAATACTTGACCAGGCAGCACCTTATGAGTCGGGACAATTTTATAGAAGAGAGTTGCCGGCGATACTCGATTTGCTTCATGACCTCGGAAGAGAAAAAGTCGACCTTTTTATTGTAGATGGATTTGTGTGGCTTGATGATAACGGACAACCGGGATTGGGATTTCATCTTCATGAACAGTCAGGCAAAAAGATTCCGGTAATAGGCGTGGCGAAAAGTGATTTTGCACCGCTTCATCTGAATAAGCGGACGGTTTTTAGGGGTAAAACCAGAAGGCCATTGTTTATAACGGCTGTTGGAATTGACCTGGATGAATCTGCAGCCCACATAAAAAAAATGGACGGAAAATTCAGGATGCCAACCATCCTGAAACAGTTGGATGCCATCACAAGAAATCAGAAGTTTTATTGGGGCGAAAAGTTGAATCGGGGTTAAAACAAAAAGCTTCTTCTTGTTTCAAAATTCCGTTGCCGGCATCCCACTTTCTAAACGCAGATTCGATAAAGGCGAAGTGATTATCGTTGCTTTTATGCTTCCTTCAGGTTAACGAAAACCGGTGCATGATCACTCGTTTTTTCCCATCCTCTCACATATTTATCCACGCCGGCCGAGTGTATTTTGGAGGCGAGATCGGGGCTTACCAAAAAATGATCAATGCGCATCCCGGCATCTCTTGAATAGGCGTTTCTGAAATAATCCCAAAAGGTATAAATTCTTTCATCGGGATATAGTTGTCGCAACACGTCGGTCCATCCCTGATCAACCAATTCCCGGAATGCCTTTCGTGATTCGGGTTGAAACAAGGCATCTTTTGCAACCCGCTCAGGTTTATACACATCCATCTCTTCGGGAATTACATTGAAATCGCCGGTCAATATTACCGGCTTTCCGGATTGCAATAAGCCTTCTGCGTGTTGTTTTAATCTTTCCAGCCAGGATAGCTTATAATCAAACTTGGGACCGGGAACAGGATTGCCATTCGGAAGATAAAGACAGCCGATCGTGATATCCTTCACACAGGCCTCAATGTAACGGCTCTGAAAATCTTCGCCATCTCCCGGTAAAATCCTGCAGTTTTCCTTAATCTCATATTTACTCAGGATAGCGACGCCATTCCAGCTCTTTTGTCCGTGCCAGATCGCATTATATCCAAGGTTCTGAATGTCTTCAACCGGAAACCTTTCCTGCGGCGCCTTTAGTTCCTGAAGACAAACGGTGTCAGGCTGCGACTCGTTCAGCCATTGCAATAAAACTGGCAACCGGCTGTTGATGCCATTTACATTATAGGTCGCAATTTTCATTTCTTCATTTGTTTAGTCAGAGATACGCAAATTTATATTTTCATTTCGTGATTCTGTAACTGCATGCCAACATCTGAATAGGAAAAGGTTGAATGGCAAATTATCTTTCAAATTCTCCGATCCTGTTGAATGAAAAAAAATTAACTTGCTTCTTTTTCCAAACTATTCAAAATTGATCTTTGATGAAAAGATTTATCGTTCTGCTTGCGTTGTTTTGCAGCCTGTCCACATTTGCACAGCTTAAATTGACTGAGGCCGACTATGCACAGGCTACAAAGTTTCTTGGCTTTAAAGTGTTTCCGATGGTTGACAATGTTTTCATTCAACCCCACTGGATCAATGGCGAAGAGTTTTGGTATGTGAACCGTTCAAAGTTTTATCTCGTCAATGCGAAAAAGAAAACCACCTCGCCTGTTTTTGATCAGGAAAAACTGGCCGCACTTTTATCGGCCTCTGAACAAAAAAATTACCGGGCCGATTCACTTCCGTTTTCTTCCATAGAGATCAGCGATGATAAGAATTCGATTTATTTCGAAACCAAAAACCAGGCCTGGCAATATAACATCGCACGAAATAAAGTCTCCCTCAATCCCGCCGGAAAAAGGCAGAAAAATACATACAAAGAATCCGTTTCGCCGGACAAAACAAAGGCCGCTTTCATCAGAAACGACAACCTCTGGATTCGCGAACTGGCTTCGGGAAAAGAATACCCGCTCACCACTGATGGCGTTAAAGATTATGGGTATGCAACCGATAATGCAGGATGGAAACATTCCGATGCGCCGGTTGTGCTCTGGTCTCCGGATTCCAAAAAAATTGCAACCTTTCAACAGGATCAGCGAAAGGTCGGCGATATGTATCTCGTGACGACCAATGTGGGTCATCCGGAACTTCAGGCCTGGAAATATCCGTTGCCAGGAGACAGCAATGTGATTATGATTGAACGAGTGATTATTGATGTTGAAAATCCGAAAGTGATACGACTGAAAATTCCCGCCGATTATCATCGTTCAACCCTCGGAGACGATATCGTTGAAGATGGAAAACTGGCAGATGCCCAATGGAGTGAAGATGGTACAACACTTGCCTTTGTTTCCTCCTCCCGTGATCATAAAAATGCCATATTCAGGATAGCAGATGCCGTTACCGGAGAGGTTAGAGAAGTATTCGAAGAAACCGTTGCAACGCAGTTCGAGTCCGGACAATCTGCCATTTCCTGGCGTTATCTTCCTCAGTCAAATGAAGTGATCTGGTATTCTGAAAGAGATAATTGGGGACACCTTTATTTGTACGACAGCAAAACCGGCCAATTGAAAAATCAGGTTACAAAGGGCGAATTTGTTGTTGCGGAAATAGCAAGAGTGGATGAGAAAAGCCGGAAGATTTACTTTATCGCAGCGGGTCTCGACAAGAAGAACCCCTATTTTGAACACCTTTATTCCGTCGGTTTTAATGGAAAAGATTTTAAGGATCTCAGTCCCGAAGAAGGAACCCATCAAACAAACATTTCGCCTTCAGGGGAATACTTCTTTAATGCATATTCACAACCCGATGTTCCCACCGTTTTCAATGTAAGAAACGTCAATGGGGCAGCGCCTTATGAGTTTGCAAAAACGGATATTTCGAGGTTGAAAAACGAAATTAACTGGAAGCCCTGCACCCCCTTCAGTGTGAAGGCTGCAGATGGAAAAACGGATCTTTTCGGACTGATGTATACGCCTACAATAATGGATAGCACCAAAAAATATCCGATCATTGATTATATCTATCCCGGTCCGCAGGGTGGCAGTGTAGGAAGCTGGTCATTCATAGCGGCAAAAGGCGATATGCAGGCACTGGCTGAACTTGGATTTGTGGTGATCGCTCTGGAAGGAACGAGCAATCCCATGCGGTCAAAAAGTTTCCACGATATGAGCTATGGAAATATGGCCGAAAACACTTTGCCCGATCAGGTAACAGGAATAAGGCAACTGGCCGAACGGTTTCGATTTATCGATACTTCAAAGATTGGAATCTGGGGACATTCGGGAGGTGGATTTGCCACAGCCGACGCCATGTTTAGCTATCCCGATTTCTTTAAAGTGGGTATTGCCGAATCAGGAAACCATGACAACCGGAATTACGAAGATGATTGGGGAGAAAGATATATCGGATTACTAAAAAAGAACGCAGATGGAACCAGCAATTATACCGACCAGGCCAATCAGATGCATGCAGCAAATCTGAAAGGAAAACTGATGCTTGCCCATGGAATGATGGATGACAATGTGCCGCCTTACAATACATTATTAGTAGTGAAAGCATTACAGGATGCCAACAAAGATTTTGATCTTGTAATTTTTCCGGACAGCCGTCACGGTTATGGAAAATATTCCTATTACATGATGAGAAAGAGATGGGATTATTTTGTTGAAAATCTTATGGGTGCAACGCCTCCGAAAGAATTCAACATTATGGCTCCGTAAGATTTCCTTAGGGAAGAAGGTTCGCTAATACCAATGTCCATTTGTTCCATTATCAAGGAATGGCCATGGAATTGATATCAGGATAATGAGAAGGCCAATCAAATAAAAGGCAGCCGTTCGGCGATGCTTCGCGGAATCCGGGATCTGTTTGCGACTTTGCCTTTTTCCGAGGTGAATCAAAATCAGTGCAACCAGCATGGCAAAAGGATGTTCCAATACAAAGAACCGGGCGATGCTGTTTGCCATTGTGTCTTCGATACCAATCCCTTTCAGCTGCCTGAGCGGTCCGAGATACCAAAGAATAAGACCGGTCAGTACTGCAAGGTCGATAATTATCACCAGCAGGGTACCCATGCGTTGGTCAGATATTTGAAATTGTCTGTTCCGGGCAGTCAGACTTCTGAAAATTGCTGTGAGCAATGCGAGCATTAACAGCCATCTGCCGATACTGTGTAGGTGTACCAAAGTTGAATAGAATTCGGAATTCATGGTTTTTTATTTTATTATCCGGTCTGGTAAGAGGTATCGATCAACCCGGTTTTTTGCATAATTCAAGGTGTCGATGTTGTTGTGACAAGACAAATAAGAGCGCCGGTTTTTCAAACAGGCCGGCTTTTGCCAATCCATATTTCACGGAACGTCGTTCCCGCCGGCACATGAAGCTTGTCGGTTGCCCATTGCTCCAACTGGTTAGCATAATCCTCCTGCACCGTGCCTCTAACATCCGTTATTTCACAATCTTTTGATGCGTAATGCGTACTGCATGCCTTTCGGGGTGCATTGCTGTGATTAGGTCCGCTTCCATGAATGATTTCCAGGCATCCTTTCTCGCTCAATAAATTTCAAATAGTAAAAACCGCCAGTTTTTTCCCTATTTATACTATTTTGTACAAATAGTTATTCTTAGTATCTTTGCGCATCAATTCACGCAACATATTTATAAAAATACCTATTAATGGAAGAAGAACTGAAGATGTTGGAGGAAACCGTATCAAAGGAATACAAATACGGCTTTGTTACCGATATTGAAACAGACCTGATACCGAAAGGACTCAATGAAGATATAATACGATTGATTTCATCGAAAAAAAATGAACCGGATTGGATGCTTCAATGGCGATTAAAGGCTTTCAGACAATGGCAAAAAATGGAAGAACCAAAATGGCCAAACGTAAAATATCCGCGGATTGATTATCAGGATATCATTTATTATGCGGCTCCAAAAGCCAAACCGAAACTGAACAGTCTGGACGAAGTGGATCCAGAGCTAAGAAAAACTTTTGAAAAGCTGGGAATCTCTTTGAGTGAGCAAAAACGCCTTTCAGGTGTGGCCGTTGATGTGGTAATGGATAGTGTGTCCGTCGCCACTTCCTTTAAAAAGCAGTTGTCTGAAATTGGTGTGATCTTTTGCTCTATCAGTGAAGCCATTCAAAATCATCCGGAACTGGTAAAAAAATATATGGGCTCGGTGGTTCCGATGACCGATAATTATTTTGCCGCTTTAAACAGCGCGGTATTTACCGACGGTTCATTTTGTTTTATTCCCAAAGGCGTAAAATGCCCGATGGAACTTTCAACCTATTTCCGGATCAATGCGGAAAATTCAGGACAGTTTGAACGTACACTCATCATTGCTGAAGAAGGCGCATACGTTAGCTATCTCGAGGGATGTACCGCTCCGATGCGCGATGAAAACCAGCTGCATGCGGCAGTGGTTGAACTGATCGCCCTGGACAAAGCAGAAATCAAATATTCTACCGTGCAAAACTGGTATCCCGGCGATGAAGAAGGAAAAGGCGGTATTTACAATTTTGTAACGAAACGCGGAATGTGTTTGGGAGACTATTCAAAAATTTCGTGGACACAGGTAGAAACCGGATCTTCCATTACCTGGAAATATCCGAGCTGTGTATTGAAAGGTGATTACAGCATCGGAGAATTTTATTCGGTTGCGCTGACCAATCATTTTCAGCAGGCTGATACCGGCACCAAAATGATCCACCTCGGAAAAAATACCAAAAGCCGTATCGTTTCAAAAGGTATTTCGGCCGGCAAAAGCCAAAACAGCTATCGCGGACTGGTAAGAGCCGGAAAACACGCGCTGAATGCCCGCAACTATTCGCAATGCGATTCTTTATTGTTGGGCGATAAATGCGGAGCCCATACTTTTCCATATATCGAATCCAAAAATAAAACAGCCGTAATCGAACATGAGGCAACCACCTCAAAAATCGGGGAGGATCAGATGTTTTATTGCCAGCAACGCGGAATCGATCCGGAAACCGCAGTGGCCATGATTGTTACCGGATTTGCCAAAGAAGTCATGAACCAGTTACCAATGGAATTTGCGGTGGAAGCACAGAAGTTGTTGGCAATCAGCTTAGAAGGTAGTGTCGGTTAATATTTTAATTTATCAGTCATCATTGTTCATTTAACATTCATAATTATCATATATGTTATTATCAATCAAAGATCTACATGCTTCCATTGAAGGAAGAGAAATACTGAAGGGTATCAACCTCGATGTGCAGCCCGGCGAAGTACATGCTATCATGGGGCCCAATGGTTCGGGAAAGAGTACATTGGCAAGCGTACTGGCGGGAAGGGAAGATTATGAGGTAACCGAAGGAAGCGTTGAATTTGACGGGAAAGACATGCTGGAACTTTCTCCCGAAGAAAGAGCTAAGGAAGGTCTTTTTTTGGCATTTCAATATCCGGTAGAAATTCCGGGTGTCAGCACTACCAATTTCATTAAAACCGCTGTAAACGAAAAGCGTATTTACAACGGCCAGGAGGCATTGGACGCGGTTTCTTTCTTAAAGCTGATGAAACAGAAGATCGAGTTGGTGGAAATCGATAAATCTTTACTCACCCGTTCAATCAACGAAGGTTTTTCCGGGGGTGAAAAGAAAAGAAACGAGATTTTTCAAATGGCGATGCTCGAACCCAAACTCGCTATCCTCGATGAAACAGATTCGGGTCTCGATATCGACGCCCTTCGTATTGTTGCAAACGGCGTAAATAAATTGCGTAACAGCGAAAGAGGCATCATTGTAATTACCCACTATCAGAGATTGCTGGATTATCTGCAACCTGATTTCGTGCACGTGTTATTCAACGGAAAGATCGTGAAATCCGGCACCAAAGATCTTGCATTGGAACTGGAAGAAAAGGGATACGACTTTATCAAAGATGAAATTAATGTAACAACGCCGGTTTAGTTGTTTAAAAAATACTGAGAAAAATGCAGTCAAATAATTTGAGTTATTTAGGAGATGCTTTTCAGCGGTTGCAATC
Source organism: Bacteroidota bacterium (assembly GCA_023423835.1). Taxonomy (GTDB): domain Bacteria; phylum Bacteroidota; class Bacteroidia; order Chitinophagales; family Chitinophagaceae; genus JAFAEW01. Next base: position 36,608 of record JAFAEW010000088.1, read on the forward strand.
CAACGGGGAAGACGGTATGATCAGCTCGATCCGAAAAGTTGGATTCGAAACTTTCAACAGGAAAGGCTTACCCAACTTCAGAAACGAAGAATGGAAATATACCCGTATCAACGGCCTTTTTAACAAGGAATACCGGGTTGGAACAGACGAAATCGCAACTCCCGTAGGAAAAGAAGAGATCGATGCATTGCGGCTTCCCGGTCACGAAAATGCCAATGAAATCGTGTTTGTAAACGGACGCTATATTGCGGAACTTTCAACCATCCGGTCTTCTTCTGACCAGCTTTCGGTAATGACACTTGAACAGGCGCAGTCTTCTGAATTCAGTTCCTTACTGGCCAGCCATCTCGATAAAAGCAGCATGTTTATAGGGGATGGAATCCATGCGCTGAATACGTCATTCATTAAAGGCGGTGTATTCGTTTATGTACATAAAAATGAAGTGCTTGATAAGCCGCTTTATTTTTACCATATATCCGATTCAAGAGAAAACCACATGTTGTCTCATCCGAGAAGCCTCGTTTTTGTGTCGGAAAGCGCAAAGCTTCAACTGGCGGAAACTTATCATACCCTGGGCAACATGGACAGCTTCACCAATGAAGTGATCGAAATAGTGGTAGACACCAATGCTATTGTAGAATACTACAAATTTCAAAACGATAAGACCGGCGCCAGCCAGGTGGGAACCACCCATATCCGTCAGATCGGAAAAAGCTATGTTCATTGTCTTACCCTCTCTCTCAACGGCGGAATGATCCGGAATAATACCGACATCATTATGGAGGTGGAAGCGAATGAAGCCCACATGTATGGTCTTTATTTTCTAAAGGGAAACACGCACGTTGACAACCATACCCTCGTGGACAATACAAAGCCGAACTGTTTCAGTAACGAATTGTATAAAGGCATTGTTGATGATTCAGCCACCGGCGTTTTCAGCGGAAAAATATTTGTTCGTCCCGACGCACAGAAAACCAACGCTTATCAGTCAAACAAAAATATCCTGCTTTCTGATGATGCCACCGTCAATACCAAACCGCAGCTGGAAATTTTTGCCGACGATGTAAAATGTTCGCACGGGTGTACGGTTGGACAGTTAGATGCCGAAGCACTTTACTATTTGCGCACACGCGGAATTTCGAAAGAACTGGCGGAGAGCATGTTGTTGCAGGCTTTTGCCCAGGACATTGTTGACCAAATCAAACCGGAAGCATTGCGTCATTATGCGGAAGGACTTATCGAAGAACGTTTATCATAATAAAAACCTATGGAAGCAAAGATCATAACGCCGGATTTGGAGGTTGAAAGTATAAGGAGTCAGTTTCCGGTTCTCAGCCGGATGGTACACAATAAACCGCTTGTTTACCTTGATAATGCTGCTACTGCCCAAAAGCCGCAAGGCGTTATCGATGCGCTTTCTGAATATTATTCCTCCTACAATGCCAATATTCACCGTGGCATTCATGCCCTGGCGGAGGAGGCCACCGCAGCCTTTGAACTTACGAGAAAAGCGATTGCCGGTTTTATCAATGCGGCTTCTTCAGACGAAATTATTTTCACGAAGGGAACAACGGAGGGCATCAATCTCGTAGCTTATACCTGGGCCAGGAAATTTATCGAGGAAGGAGATGAGATCATCATTTCCGAAATGGAACACCATTCCAATATCGTTCCCTGGCAGTTGGTGTGTGAGGAAAAAAACGCGGTTTTGAAAGTCATCCCGGTTACCGATGAGGGTGAACTCAAGCTCGAATCTTTTTATGAACTGCTGACGGATCGTACGAAACTCGTTTCCGTTGTACATGTTTCGAACTCATTGGGCACGATCAATCCTGTAAAAAGGATCATAGATGCAGCACATGAAAAAGGAGCAGTAGTAATGATCGATGGTGCACAATCGTCGGTTCACCTTTCTATTGATGTTCAGGAAATGGATTGCGATTTCTTTGCTTTCTCAGGACATAAAGTTTATGGCCCTACGGGCATCGGTGCCTTATACGGTAAAAGAGATATTCTGGAAAAAATGCCTGTTTTTATGGGCGGAGGAGAAATGATCAAAGAGGTGACTTTTGAAAAGACGACTTTCAATGAGCTCCCCTATAAATACGAGGCGGGCACGCCGAATATTGCAGATGCAATCGCATTGAAAGCGGCACTCGATTTTGTGGAACAATATAGAACCGTCAGCCTCCGTCAGCATGAATCAGACTTGCTGCAGTATGCTACGGATCGGCTACAGGAAATTCCCGGACTGAGAATGATCGGCACTGCGAAACAAAAAGCGAGCATCGCCTCCTTTGTGATCGAAGGCATTCATCCGCAGGATATTGGCATTTTGCTCGATAACCAGGCGATTGCGGTTAGAACCGGTCACCATTGCACACAACCGCTGATGAACCGGCTCGGTATTCCGGGAACCGTTCGGGCTTCCTTCGCCCTTTATAATACATTTGAAGAAGTGGATAAGCTGATTGCAGGATTGCAAAAAGCAATAAAAATGTTGGCCTGATGAAAGATCAAACTATTCAACAGACGGAAAGTGAAATCATTGAAGATTTTTCATGGTTTGAAACCTGGGAAGAAAAATATGAATACATCATTGAACTGGGTAAAAAGCTGGCTCCGTTGGATGATCATCATAAATTGGAAGAAAACAAGATAAAGGGGTGTCAATCAACCGTTTGGCTGGTGGCTAATTTTGATAATGGTCTGGTTTTTTACCGCGCTGACAGCGATGCTGTAATCGTGAAAGGTCTTATAAGCATGTTGATTAAGGTTTTATCGGGTCATACGCCAGACGAAATTCTTGAGGCAAGATTGGATTTTATTGGTGAAATCGGGATGATGACGCATCTGGCCCAAACGCGGTCAAACGGATTATTGGCGATGATTCAACAAATGAAAAATTATGCGCTTGCATTTAAAACGATGCAGGTGGCTGAAAAAATATAGATTATGGATACCGAAGCATTAAAAGAACAGGTGGTTGAATGTCTTCAAACCATTTACGATCCGGAAATTCCTGTAAATATTTACGATCTCGGGCTAATCTATGAAGTGGAGGTTTTGCCGATCAATAATGTGCAGGTTGTAATGACATTGACTGCTCCAAGTTGTCCGGCTGCCCAGGATATTCCCGTGGAAGTAGATCAGAAAGTACGGCAGATCGAGGGAGTGAATGAGGTACATGTCTCTGTGGTTTGGGAACCCCGGTGGAATAAAAGTATGATGAGCGAGGCCGCGATGCTGGAACTCGGATTTATGTAAATTTCTTCCTTACATCCAAAACAAAAAAACCGCAACGACAATGAAGATTACCGCACAGGAAGAATATGGATTGCGCATTTTGCTGCGAATTGCGCGCTGCCGAACGGGTGAAAGCATGAGTATTCAGGCATTAAGTACCCTCGAAGGAATTTCTACCGCCTATGCCGCAAAGCTTACCCGGATTTTACGCCTCGCTGGTTATATCAACAGCACCCCCGGAAATGTGGGAGGATACATACTGGCCAAACCGGCACGGGAAATCAACGTCAACCAGGTTTTAAAAGCGCTGGGTGGATCGCTCTTTAGCAATGAATTCTGCGGCGGCTATTCCGGCTCTATGAAGCTTTGCACCAATTCGGTGGACTGCTCGGTGCGCTCCTTATGGCAAACCATTCAATTTGCCGTAGATCAGTTGCTCGACCAGGTTTCGCTGCATGATCTCACCAGCAGTGAAGAACAGTCCGAAAATCTTCTGAATGCTATTATACAGCCAATGGAAAACCCATTTGCAAAGTAGGGGCAATTGTTCGTCCCACTATCTTTCTCTGGTAATTGTAGTCTTCGCGTAAACTTCGCGTTCGCTTGTTCATCATTTTTTTATCGCAGAGAACGAGAGATAAAGAGAATTCGCAGAGAGTTTTTGATTAAACCTCCGCGTAAACGCTGCGTTCTCATTTTCTCTGCGCTCCGAGGTTTTTTATGGCGGAGAGATTTCCATTAAACACCCGCGTAAACTTTGCGTTCTCCTGTTCTTCGCGATCCGGTTTTTTAACGCAGAGAACGAGAGGTATGGAGGTTAGCAGAGGGAATTCCCTTAAAACTCTATTTAAACTTCGCGTTATCCTGTTCTTTTCGATCTGGTTTTATTAACGCAGAGAACGAGAGATATGGAGGTTCGCAGAGGGAGTGCCTTAACACGCTGCAAAAACTTTGCGTTTTTCTGTTCTTTGCGATCCGGTTTTTTTAACGCAGAGAACGAGAGATAAGGAGGTTCGCAGAGAGAATGCCTTAACACGCTGCGTAGCCTTTGTGTTCTCCTGTTCTTCGCGTTCTGATTCTTAACGATTACGGACTTCCATGAAGCCTTTGCGTAACTTTGCGTTTTTCTGTTCTTTGCGATCCGGTTTTTTTAACGCAGAGAACGAGAGATAAGGAGGTTCGCAGAGAAAATGCCTTAACACGCTGCCTAAACTTTGCGTTTTCCTGTTCTTTGCGATCCGGTTTTTTTTAACGCAGAGCACGAGAGATAAGGAGGTTAGAAGAGAGATCGAATTTCGTAAGAAAAATAAGTAAATTTGCCGTTACGGGGTCACGCCACATAGGAAACAGGACGCCGTGAAGAGATTAATCTTCCGGTTAATCTCTTTTTTTAATTCCTGCTGCTGCACGTCGGGCTTTCGTTGATTATAATGTTTTCGGCGGTCTGTTCGAAAATGTGGGCTCGGTACAGATTTTCCAGTATTCAATTATCTGACGTAAAATGGTCTTTAGCTCATCAAATTTACTCGGCTTCAAAAAAAAGCCTTGTACGGAATGGTCATAAGAATAGATGACGTTGTCAGGGGCAGTGCCGGTCGTTAGAAACAGAAAGGGTATCGAACGCAATCTGGTTTCACCAAACTGCTGCATTTTGTCTCTCAACTGAATGCCCGTCATTCGAGGCATGTTGATATCGGAAATAATGAGAAAGAGGTCTTTCTCGGCATTGTTGAAGTACTCGTAAGCCTCAAACCCGTTGTCAAGAACGGTAAGCTTATTCGGCACCCCTAATTCGCGATAAGCCTCTTTGAAAAGCTCTTGATCGTCGCGGTCGTCTTCTATTAAAATGATTTCACCTTTTTTATTCATCTGATCAAAGAAATTGTATTGGCAGAAAAATTAGAATTGTCGGTATGTGCAAGTCACAGCCCATTTTTAGATCGTAAGGTTGTCAAATTGATGTTGCCGTTTGTACGTTGTTTTTATGCGCAATACTACTAAAAAACCGATTTCACACGCAAATTTAGGGCAAAATTTTTTTGAATGCCGGTGAGGCCTGGAGGTCTTATTATTCATCCAGTTAAACGCGCTATCACTTCATTGAATGCGGCCGGAAGGTAGCACTTCGCGATATGCTTCCGCGTTGCCCTGGGAATTATTCATGTCCCAACCAAGCGCTTTAAAGAAAGGTTCGATGAAGTCTTTACGAGTAAGGGTTTCATTATAATCGCTTCTTTTATAGGAATGCAATTGTTCGGAAAAACGTTCTACCAATCCGGCAATCTGATTGTAGGCTACTTCTTTTGAGTTCATGCAGTTGAGTTATGATCAAATGTAATGGAAAAGGCGGAAATGGAAGTCAGTCCGGTAATACAAGAGGGGATTTGTAATAAGACAAGATCATTTGTAAGTGACAATAAGGGGTTTAGAGTTGAATTTTCTTCGATTTGCTGTAGTTGGGCTATTTCTGCACCGGTTTATTTTTACAAATCAATATCTGCATAACCTTCCTCTGCCCGCCATTTTGCCCGCTCGACATACAAGTTCCTGTCGGGAGGTGCCCAGGTATTGAGTCCGTCCACATAGCGGTTAAACATGCAAAAAGCGGCCGCAATTAAAACGGTATCGTGGATCTCAATATCTGTAGCGCCGAGTTTTTTTGCGGACTCAATTTGTTCGGCAGTAACCTGTTTGCCACCTTTTTGAACGCTTCCCGCAATGGTGAGCAAGGCTTTCATTTTTTCTGAAACCGGGGCCGATAAATGATCACTTTTAATGTGATCAATCATTGCCATGTCGATATCTAAATAATGCTGCGCCATTGCTCCATGCACATTTTGACAAAAGAAACAATCGTTTTTGGCAGAAACAAATGCGCCGATCATTTCCCGTTCGCCACGGGTAAGCGTATTGTTATCGTCGTGCAATAAAACGTGGGCGAGGTCATTCAGCGGTTTCGCAGTTTCCGGCCGGTATGCCATCGGGCCTCTGATGCCATGTAATCCTTCGGGTAGTTTGATATGTGCCATTATACAGTTTGCTTTTGTGGTGAAGTGTATCCGTTTTCCGCCAGTCGTTTGCCCATCGCTTCATAAGCTTCTGGTTCCGTAGGCGTAAAACTCGCAAGTCCGTCCACATAGCGGTTGAACATGCAGAAAGTGGCGGCAATCAAAACGGTGTCATGAATTTCGCGGTCACCGGCGCCAAGATCTCTTGCCTTTTGCACATCTTCTTCCGAAACTTCTTTTCCAAGAATCTGCACTTTCCCCGCAATTTGGAGCAACGCCTTCATTTTTTCTGAAACCGATGCCTGATCAAGATCTTTCAGTACTTCATCAACGATCGCCCTGTCGTTGCCATACAAACACCGGGCGGCAGCCGCATGACTCTGCATACAAAACATGCAGTCATTCAGGTAAGAAACATAGGTAGCAATCAGTTCGCGATCTGCCAACGGCAAAGGCGATTCTCCCCGCAATAATACCTGTGCGAGTTCATACAAAGGTTTTCCGGTTTCAGGCCGGAACATTACTAGTGATCTGATTCCCGGAACTCCTTCCGGTACATTGATATGAGCCATAGTGATGATTTTTTAAAATTTATTGGTGAAAATGATTAAGAGGCTTCTGCAACAACCGTTGCTGTTTTCAACTGGTCGGTCTTATGCTCCCGGGGCTGGTCTTTTGAAAATAAAACCACCATCAATCCCGGCACAAAAACCAACGAAAAAATGAAGATCGCATTTCCGTATCCGCCCAGTGTGTTGATCAGCAACCCGATAAACAACACGGAGGCCGCTGTGAATATTCGTCCGATATTCAAACAAAATCCCGTTGCCGCGGCACGAATTCCGGTAGAAAATAGCTGCGGCAGGTAAACCGACAATACACCCTGGCTGCCTCCGAAAAACAGGGCGAGGATGGCAATTTCAACGTAAATAATATTGCTGAAAGTGGTGTTGGTTTTAAATAAAATAAAGGAAAGAAATGCACAGACCGACATGCATAAAACCATTGAGCGGCGCACACCGGCGAAGTTGACGAGCCAGCCCGAAAGGAAACCCCCGGTTAATCCGCCGAGGCCCATAAACATCATGCTGAGACCGCGTTCCTTCTGGCCGTCTGATTCAGTTACAAGGCTTTGCATCCAGGTGGGTAACCAGGAGAAGATCGCCCACAAACCAATTAGCATCGAGCCAAAAATTATTGATCCGAAAATCAGCGATCTCCGGTTTTCCCGGGCGAAGGGAGAATTGACTGAAGATGCATCCTTTGACTTATTTAATTGATGGGCCTGCCATTGGGGTGATTCCTTCATCAAAAACAGCCCCGTAACGGCAAGGATCAGCGGAATAATCCCCACCAGAAAACCTGACCGCCAGTCGGCCAAAAGGTAGTTGATAAGGCCGGCGGAAAAAATTCCTACCGGGAAGGCAATTGAAAGGATCCCGATATAGATCGCCTTGCTGCCGGATGGCCAGACTTCACTGATCAAAATGAGCGAAACCACCAATACGCCTCCCACACCAAAACCGCTCAGAAACCTGCAGATCAGAATGCTCAGCCAGTTGTCCATCGCACCCGTGAGAATCGTGAAGGTGCCGTAAAATGCGATTGCAAACAACAGTGATCTTTTCCGCCCGATGCGGTCACCAATCATTCCCCAGAGAAAGCCTCCGAATGCCCAGCCGAAAATGAAAATGGCATTCACATATCCGCTGATATCATTCAGCTCTTCCACGGTTTTGTTGACCGAAAGGTCTTTGAGAACAACAGGTAAATAGACCGACATCAGGGTTGAAACCGTTCCGCCAAGGGCAGTGCTGATAAAACAGATCGCAAAGAGAAAAATATGATAGGAAGAAACCGTCTGTTCCTTCAGGACGCTTTGGTGTAAGATTGCTTTTTTCACGTGCTGCTTTTTAGTTGGTGGATTCAAATTATTTCAATAGATCATCAAAGGTGATGGCTGCATAATAGATTGCACCGATAGCGGGAGAACCATAACTCTGATAAACCTTGTTGTTAAAAATATTGCTTGCGCCCAGCTTGATGGTGGAACGCATCTTTGGAAACTTTTTATTAATCTGAAGGTCAACCAATGAATACGCATCTATCCGTCCTGGCCTCATTTCATTGAAGGTTCCATACCAGTCAAAAGCGCTCTGCCAATGCCAGGCAAGGCTGAATCCAAAACCATTGACAATATTGCTGTTTTCGAAGGTTACATTGGTGCTGTATTCCGGTGTGTTGAAGGCAGCGATATTGTTTGGATTGGCATTGCGGAGGTTGAATGATGACCAGCTCAAATTTCCTCCGAGGTTAAAGCCTTTGTCAAACAGATAATTCAATCCCAGTGAAATTCCCTGAGCCGATACTTTATCCGGAGCATTGGTATACAACTGATACGCATGCACATTACCGTTGAGAATATCGGCGGCTGCATCGAAGTTGATGGTGCCATCACTTCCGATTACATCGTGTTGGGGTTGAATAACGACCGTGTTTAATATAAAGTTGCTGTATGTGCTGTAATAGTAGTTGATATCTACCAGCAGTTTATTCTGAAACAAGCCTTTGTAACCAACTTCAAAAGCTTTTTCTTTTTCCGGTTGAATGTATTCTACGTTTGATTTTTCCAGCAGTTCCTTATTTTTTCCTACCGCTTCGGGGAAAGGAATACCGGCTCCTGCATCTGCGCCGAAAGCCGATCCGAAAGCACCCACTGATGAAGCGGTGAAGGAATTTTGATATACCGTCATCCCTTTACTGTTTTTAGGAGCGCCTCCCAGAATTGTGATCGGTCCAACATTCAATTTGATAAACTGATCCACGGGCGTAGGATTTCTAAATCCTGTTTGATAGGATGCGCGGAAGTTGTGGGTCTTTGCAACCGTATAAACTGCAGACAACCGCGGGGTAAGACTTCCGTCAAAATTTTCATCCTTGTCATAACGCATGGATGCAGTGAGTTTAAGGCGTTCGTTGAAAAGTCTTTTTGCTGCCTGCACAAATGCTCCGTATTCCTTGATGGTGACCTTTTGATCTTTATCGTCAAAAAGACTTCCGTTTGTAAACATGTCGTAATATCGGAAGCTGCCGCCTGCCAGTAATTCGAAGACTTTAATGCTGTTGGAAAAATCGTACTGTCCCTCTGTATGATAGAATTTGCTGTTGCTGAAAACACCGGCTCCACTCAGTCCGTAGTTGTGGATGGATGCGTCTTTTGCTTCTGCAAAGCCGTTGGTGCCCGGCAACAATCTTCCCTGGTCGGCAAAAGCACGGGCTGCTATATTATCCTTCGGTGTAACCCCGGCTACAGAACCATTGAAAGCTGCTTCGTACCTTGTAAACCACATATCATCGGCCTGCTCGGGAGAAACGGTATTTCCGTTGAGGTCCTGCACCCAGTTGCGGTTGATAAACTGAGCGAGTGAACGGGTATTGTAAGAATCGTGTGAGTTTTCGGTAACAACATAGCTGCGCAAAAAGTAGTTGGTTCCCTTAAATTCGAGTCGATGGGTTTGCAAAACGAAGTTGTTCAGGTCAAAACGGCTGCTGCCGGTATAGCTCGCGGTGCCTTTTCCGATATTATACTGATAAATCGCTTCTAAATTATTGGTGATACGATAATGCAATGCACCATTCAATTTCAGACTGTACACATCGTAGTTCATAAGGTCTTTTTCTTCATAACCGGTTCTGGAAACCAGCCCGATGCCCGGTAATGTTTTTGAAACCGCATCGCCATAGATATTTAGCGCATTTCGTCCCGGATTATCCGGTCCCCGTTTGTCTGCCGGCGTTTGCGCACTTACATCAGTATAGTTAGTGGCGTACCAATCTGTTCCTGCGAGATAGGAAGCATTTATTTTGAATGCCACGCGATTGCTGAATGCCTTTGCATAACGGAGTGACAGATCATACAAACCTTTCGGATTAACGTCGTTTTCTCCAATATGATTGATACCGGATTTCAACTGCACCGTTAAGCCCTGATATTGAAAAGGATCTTTCGTATGCAGCAACAGCGCACCGTTGAAGGCCATCGGACCATATAAAACTGAGGCTGCACCGGGAATCAGTTCCACGCTTTCCATATCGATATCTGAGGCTCCGAAAAGATTGCCGACAGCGAAATTTAAACCGGGTGTCTGATTATCCACACCATCTACCATTTGGAGGAATCTTGAGTTTCCGGTAGAATTAAACCCGCGGGAATTCACTTGCTTGTAAGTGAGGCTGCTTGTTACCACTTCCATCCCTTTCAATCTTTGCAATCCGTCATAAAAGGTAAGAGAAGGATTCTCCTTAATATCCCTCAGTGTCATTTTTTCAATCGTAACGGGCGAAGCGAGAATGCTTTCTTTTACCCTTGAAGCGGCGGTCACCACTTCGTTTAATACGGCCGATTTCGGGGCGAGGGAAACAATTACCGACTGGTTTTTTTTCGTGATCTGCACTTCTTTACAGTCGTGGCTCAGTGAAGTAATACTGATTGAAAACGGAAGTTGAAGCTTGTTGACCGTCAGTTGAAAACTGCCATCTTCTGCGGTAATGGTGCCGGTAAGTTTTTCTTTAACGTGAATACTCATTCCTGATAAAGGCAGTCCGGTTTGGGCCTCTGTGACTTTGCCCGATATTTTTATTTCCTGCGCAAAGAGGTTTGATGAAACAGCAAGAAATATAAAAAGTATAAAAATTTTCATGATGAAGCTTTTGTGTTTTGATGTAGTTATTTTTTCAAGTGATCGTAGCCCTGCGGCAAGCGCATGTATCCGTGGTTTACAAGCCGCCCGGCGAGTATCTGGTAATAGTTATCATCCTCCGGAAGTGCGGTCGCCATTCCATCTACATACCGGTTGTACAGACAAAATAAGGCGGCAATTAAAACCGTGTCATGAATCTCGAGGTCAGTTGCTCCTGCGCGTTTTGCATTTGCTATTGCCTCCGGCGTTACACTTTTGCCACTGATTCTTGTCAGCCGTGCGATCTCTAGTAGTGCCTTCATTTTCTCGTCAACGGGAGCCGATTGAATATCCTGTTTTACTTTTTCTGATAGGCTTCCATCGCCGGTCAGAAGATCGGCCGTTGCGGTGTGTGCGGCGGTGCAAAATCTGCATTCGTTGCCGCTCGAAACCAGCGACGCAATCAGTTCACGGTCGCCCCTTGATAAGGTGGATGGGCCTCTCATTAAAACTTCGGTCAGTTCCCTGATGGGGCTTCCTGATTCTTTTCTGAATTCCAGTAATCCTGTAATTCCCGGCAGATGGTCTGCAAGTGGTATATACGGCATTTAAGTTTGGTTATACGTTTAAAAATTCCTGATTCCATTCAGCTTATTTTTCCTGATATAACCTTTGAGGGCTGCTTGTTCCGCATCGCTTTTTTTCTTCGAAACATGGGTTCGATAAGAAAATCTCCGGATGACGGAATCAAACAGAAAACGCCTTTTGATTGACGGAAATGAAGGTCATTCCTTCTTCAAGGTTATAAGCAGGGAAACGGAAAGTCAGGCGGCTGCTCGGGTGAAAGATGCCTGGCAGAAAGGAGATGTATGCCAGGTAGGGTGTTCCAATTTCTTTCGTTCCGGTCTTCGGAAGCGGCAATCCGGAATTCCAGATAGGACTGGTTGAAGACAGGTTGAAAGTTTTTGAAATCGAAAGAGGTGGTTTCGGTCTTTTCAGTCCGGTTGGTCTGGAAATTATTGGAAAGCTTGAACAAATCGTTTTTCGCAATCTCTAGCATCGTTTCTTTTTGATTGGGAATGCATTTAAGGTAAAGGGTATCATTCGTCAGCTTCCGTTCTACATATTTATATTTGAGGCCATTTAGTTCAATATCCCCGCTATATCGTTCATATGCCGTCCAGTTCGTTTGGTAGGGAAGGTGTATCGCGATTTTTATCACCATAAGTTCTGAAGCCTCATACTCCTGGTTGTCGAGGGCCACCTCTAATTGTTTATTCACCTCGTGTTGCATATACGTATACATCAGCCGGTAGCCAAACCAATTGAAGGAGAAAACTATCAGGAAAAATATAGCAGTTGCTTTTTTCAAACGGTAACAGAAAAAGGTCAATAAAAAACCAAATTATTGTTTTGTTAAGAAACAACAAAGAAATTCTTAAATTTTTTTCAACACTGCGCTTGTTTCTTGAGGTGCCGCATTTCTTGTTTTGATTCTTCCTGATTATTTTCCCGATCAGACAGGGGAAACAGAAAAGCCGGTATCCAAAAAATCTGGCTTCAGGCCATAAGAAAAGGTTGCCGGTGGGCGACAACCTTTGTAGCGAGAAGGAGATTTGAACTCCTGACCTCAGGGTTATGAATCCTGCGCTCTTACCAACTGAGCTACCTCGCCAAATGGGCGGCAAAAATAAGGAATTGTTTGAAAAATCAAATTCTTTTACCGATTAGTTTGAACAGTTTTTTGTTGCCGCTGAAACAAAAAATAATGATCTAAAAGTTTGGAGTAATATGACGAAGCCTTTATTTTTGCAGCCGTTTGAGGATTGGCCTATGGTGTAACGGTAGCACTACAGTTTTTGGTACTGTCTGTCTTGGTTCGAATCCAGGTGGGCCAACAAAAAAAGCGCTTTTAAAGGCGCTTTTTTCTTTAGATCGGTTCTATTCGTCTGATTCCACTACAAAGTACCCCGTCTGATAATTTTTTGTCATCACGCCTTTAAAAAATTCTGAAATTTTTTCAGCCCTGAACTTATCTGAATAGACGCCGTGTCCTCCTTCCGGATCTATGAAAGCCTCTGCCGGCACGTTCAGTTCTACCATTCGTTCATACAACGGTTTTGATCCGTAGTCTACAGGATAATTTTCACAACTGTGAAAGTGTTCGATATCAAACGGCACTACCTTATCCTTTTCTCCGTGAAAAAACACCGTAGGAACTGCATTCTGCGGCTTAATCAGAAATGGCGTATTCAATGCTCCCCACATGCTTGCGATGGCCTTGATATGATAAGTTGCCTTTAAATTATTTCCTGCCTCATTGAGATTTCCAAGCGCAGCAGAAGCGAACGGATACATTTGATCGGCTATCTGTTGTGAAAAATAGACCATCCCGAGGGTGCTGATGCCACCTGCACTGGATCCTGCAACAAAAATCCAACTGGTATCTATTGCATATTTCGAAGCATTTGAACTGATAAACCGAAGGGCAGTTTGTGCATCCTGCTGCGCCCGGTAGAATGCTTTTATTGCTGCTATAGAATCCGCAGATTCACAGGGATCTTCTCCTTTGTCCATCGGCCATCCGAGGCGATAATCGATGCTTGCCACCACAAATCCCTTATTAGACAGATATTTACAAAAATTTCCGGTGGTGCTTTTATCGCCTTTGAGAAAACCGCCGCCGTGAATGAATAAAATAAACGGATTTTCTGCTTTCAGAATGTTTGATGGAGGTATATAAATGTCTAACCCCAGTTTTTCTTCTTCTCCTTTAAAATTTAAGGCCGTTGCATATTGGATATCGCGATGAATTTTTCCTGAAAATGCGATCTCTTTATTTTCCATTCTTTGCTCTTCTTTTTCTTTACGTGGATTGCACGCAAGCGCCGGCAATAGAAAAGCAAGGAGAAGGAAGCTGATTGTTTGCTTCATACATTCGAAGTGAGGATGGTGATTAAACTATTTATAGTATCTGATACGGATACCACCTGCAAATTTTAATGCCAAATAACGATAAAGTTTTCACCCAACCTATATATTTTGAAACTGTTAACCAATTCCGGAATCGGGCGACCGGTTAAATTCGGATTGAAAAGGTATGTCAAGCAAGGCGGATTTATTTTTTAATCGTTTATTTTACAATCAATTAGAACACGCCTTGTTATGCATTTTGAAGTTGAAAGAAAGTTTTTGGTAGATCTTCAAAAATGGAATCAAGTTCTGAAACCGGAAGCCCGTCTGATCAGACAGGGCTATTTGCTGGCAGAGGACGGCCGGTCTGTGCGGATAAGAACGGCTGGAATTGAAGCCTTCATTACCATAAAGGCCGGCAATCAAGGTTTAAAAAGGTTGGAATTTGAATACCCGATTCCACTTACCGATGCAAACGAGTTGCTCAAACTTTGCGGAAATCTGGTCTCGAAGCTTCGCTACCGGATTTTTCATCACGGCCGGCTTTGGGAGGTGGACGAGTTTTTGGACGAAAACCAGGGGCTGGTTCTCGCGGAGATTGAACTGAAAACGGAGGACGAAGATTTTGAAATGCCGCCCTGGGTGGGAAAAGAAGTGACCGGAGATGAGCGATATTACAATGCATATCTCTCCCAAAATTCCTTCTGTAAACAGTAGCTGCCGTAAACGGTCTGTATTCTCTGTCATTTTCATATTGCAGGAAAAGCAGCTTTTAGGTTGCGCGGAAAATTTATTTTTGATCGCATAATCATCAGAAATGGAATTTGATTCTACGAAACGGTTTGACAGGATTGTGGCCATTTTTATTCAGCTTCAGTCAAAAAGGGTGATAAAAGCACAGGAGCTTGCCGACCGGTTCGATGTAAGTTTAAGAACGATCTACCGGGACCTCAAAAGTCTCGAAAATGCAGGCGTTCCGATTGGCGGAGAGCCGGGCATTGGATATTCGCTGGTTGATGGCTACCGCCTTGCGCCGGTCATGTTTAGCCGGGAAGAAGCAAGCAGTTTCATTGCAGCTGAAAAACTGATGCAGCAGTTTCCGGATAGAAATATCGGCCGTCAATTTGAATCTGCCATGTTTAAGGTGAAATCGGTACTGAGAGGATCTGAAAAGGATTTCATCGAAGCGCTGTCGCCGCATATTAGCGTTGAACCGGCACAAAAACCGGCACAGATTCTACCCAGTCTTTTTGAACGCATATTTGAAAGTCTTACCACACACAAGCAAGTGACCATTACTTACAAGACGCCGGAGGCCGATCATCCTTCCGTTCGCGACCTTGAGCCGGTTGGAATTTTCCAGGAAAATGGCTTCTGGTATCTGCTCGGCTATTGCCACCTGAGAGAGGATTACCGGCAATTTCGATTAGACCGAATACAAACGATCCAACGGACTGAAAAGCCGTTCACCAGAAAACATGGAACCGTGAACGAACACCGGAAACAGTTCGACCAAGCCGCCAAAACAAAGGTGTCGATTCTTGTTGACCGGACCGTGCTGCGCTACCTTCGATACGATCGCCATTATTATGGATTCATTTCAGAAGAACCACGGGGCGAAAAAGTGCAACTGAATTTTCTAACTACCGACCTGGAAGACGGTTTTGCAAGATGGTATCTCATGTTTGGAGATTTTGCAGAAATAATTGAACCCCCTTCCCTGATCAAACGAATCAGAGAAATAGCTGAAAAGACATTGCAAAATGTCGGAAGGCAACCGCTGAAAGAGAATGCACAAACCTTTTGAAGAATTTGTGCATTCACCTGTAAGTCCCAAATAATTTTAGATGCCTTTGCGATCCCAGAACGGTGCCGGTTCAACCCCTAATGCGCGCAGATATACATAACCCTGTGCGCGGTGATGAATTTCATTATCAATATAATAAAGAATGGTGGAGATTATCGTTCCCTCGTATTGCCCGAAAGCCTTGATGTGGTCGTGAAATTTTTCCGCTGGAACCTGGTTCCAATATTCATTGATTGTAGCCGTTGATTCATCCCAGAGTTTCAAAAATTCTTCCTTGGTTTTGAGGTTTTTAAAATCCTCAAACTCAGCCTGCTTTCCGGTGGCGATTTCCTTCATTCCAGGTCCGGCAATACCGAGTAATTCGGCGGTCATTTCCGAAAAGGGCCGCATGCCTCCGATCCGGAAATTGAAAAAATCATTTTCAGGGAAGGCCGCTATAATTCTTCTTGTGAGATCTCGGTG
>JAFAEW010000127.1 GCA_023423835.1 Bacteroidota bacterium
TGCCGCAAGTGTCTTCTAAAATTTCAGCCGGTAGAAAGAAAAAGCCAGTAAAAACAAGGTGAAAACTTTTACAAATTCTGCGATTACAAAATAAAAGTGGAGATATGATTTGGAAACGTTTTCACCCTTGATTCTCGCGATGGCCCGTTTGTGCATTGTGGGTAAAAGCCAAAAGGTCTGTATCAATAAGATCAAAACCGGAATGCCGAAATAGAACTGCAGCGGAAAGTTCCTTAATTCATTCAGCGAAAACAACAGAATGCCGCTTGCAATGGCAAACACCCATTCTACTTTATTTAAAGCTGAAAAAACCAGCTTTCCTATATTCAGTCCGAGTGGAATGGTAATACCGGCGGCCCTGAATTTCAGCCATGATTCCATGAAGCTGATGGCTCCTACAAATCCCATCCAGAGGAAGATGCACATCAGGAGTAAAAATGAATAGAACATCAGACGAGATTTTTCATCGAGGTAGTCCGGTAATGGGCAATTTTAAATTGAAACATTTCGGCCATTTTTGCCGCTCTCCATTTTGCTTCTTCGGCCGTTTTTCCTTCAAAAAGATCGTCAATGGTTGCCACAAAAAGATCCATCCACTTCTGAAAATGTGGTGCATCAACGGGAAGCCCGGCATGCGGAGGAAATGGACTGCCGAAATAGGTGTGCGGCCCAATCAGAACCGTTTGCCAGAAGGTATACATCTTTTGCAGATGCGCCGGCCATCGGTCCTGAATGCGCTCATTGAAAACGGGGGCCAATAAATTATCCTGTCGCACCTTATCATAAAACGTATCAACCAGCAGCTTTATATCTTCGATTTGTATGATGTCTTCTTTCATAAGATTATTTTTGAAACAATTGGGTTACAAGGTAATAGATCGCCCATCCGCCAAAAAGAATATGGATAATCCACACCCAGCTTGGAATGCTTCTCGGCGTTTCGCTGCCTTCAATTAAAAACACTTTCTGATCTCCTTTCCCATACGCACTCACCATTATAGGAATTACGCCATCCACGACCGCGTTTTCCTCAATTCCTTCAACGGTAATATCCGGGCCGTTTCGCACAACAAACGGGATTTTCCTGATCCCTTCCACTCCGTTCGGATCTTTGCTTACTATGCGTAAAACGTGGTTGCCATCCACCAGCTTTCTCGTGTCGAGTTCAAAATTAATGGGAGAGGTGAACGAGCCGATGGGTTGTACCTCATCGTCAAGAAAAATTATTACACGGCTTTTGTCTTCCATTATACTCTTAGTTTAATACGGTTCTTTTGATATGGTTCAGGCTTTCCTCCTTGGGATTTATTAGCCATTTTACGCTGAAGAATAGGGTTACCAGCACTATTACCACCGTAGCCCAGACGATCACGTAATCCCAATCGCTCTGAGGGCCGGCACCATGGGTGATTCCCCTTAATATCTTTGGCTGCTGCTTTTCACAGGCCGGGCAGGCAAAGGCTGCAATGTTGGCTGTAACCAGCAGAAACATCAAAAAAAGTTTACGCTTCATAATAACTAATTTACTATTTATAAATCAACTTTTTGTCTATCAATTTATTTGGCGTTGGTTTTTACCAGTTCCATCAGCTTCCTTACTTCATCCACCGTTACCGGGCCCGCACTGTTTCCCCACGATGAGCGTTCATGATTGATGATGGCAGTAACTTCTTCGGCCGACAAGTTACTGTTGGTTCCAACCGGCGGCATGATGCCGAAACCTTCGTCCACACGGCCGCTGTATCCATTCATAATCACATCCACAAAGATTTCCGGATTATCGTTCAATACGATCTTACTGCCTTTCAAAGGCGGGAATGCGCCCGGCAATCCTTCACCGTTTTCCTGATGGCAGGCCTGGCAATGGGTGGCATATAACTGCGTGCCGTTTAATACTTCTGGATTAGCATTTACGCCTTCAGGTGTTTGCTTTACCTCTTTCTTATACAAAAACTCGGGAGCAATTCTTCCATCCGGCAATTCCGCTTGTTTGAGCGATTGGAGATAGGCAACCAGTTGCATCGCCTCTTTGGTAGCTACAACCTTCCCTTGTTTTCCCTTGCGGTATTCATCCGGAACGTTTACAATGATATCGCCCGGATCCGGATTTTTTTTAAAGGTAAACAGCCAGGGATAAGCGGGCATGATCGACTGTTTCACCACGATTCGCGGATTGTATAAATGCACGAGATGCCAGTCCGTGCTTGGCTGTCTTTGTCCGATATTCGTCAGGTCAGGCCCGGTTCGTTCGGTTCCCATTAAAGTGGCAGTATTACGCCAAAAATCCGGTCTTTCATTTCGGGCATAATCGGATGCGATGCTCGGTCTTGATCCCCAAACCCCATCCATATCTACGTTTCTAACCTGTTGGGTATGGCAGGCAACACAGCCATTGGAAATGTAGATCTCTTTGCCGGCGATTTCATCCTTTGTCAACGGCTCAGAGCTGGGTAAAGGACGGTTATTGTTTTGATTGTAAATGGCAGGAAATATTGCCACAAACAGCGTCAGGAAAGCAAATAGTCCAAAAGCGGCCCAAAACAACTTTCTGTGATCATTAAAAAATTCCATTTCAAATAGTTTTACAGTTATTAGTCGTTAACAGTTCATTTTCTAACCTTTCATATCTATCAGTTCTGCATCTTCAGGTGATATTTTTTTCAAGGCTTCCTCATTGATGTTGATTGTCTTTCTGTTGACGATCATTCTATACATATTGAAGGCAAATAACAGGTGTGAAGCCCACATCAGGGTTCCGCCGATCGCCCGCCACAGCCAGTAAGGTGCACTAAAGGCTACACTGTCGATAAATGGAAGTTTTTCAACCCACATCAATCCTTTCAAGGTCGATCCGTACATCAGTGGAATGGTATAAAACATCAGACCGATAAACGCCATCCAGAAATGCATTCCAACAGTTATCTGCGGCGGCTCTTTGCGGGTGATTCTCGGAACGATGGCATAAATGCTGCCCCAGAGGAAAAATGCAATAATCCCGTACATCGTGAGGTGAGAGTGTGCCACCGTAAAATCGGTGAAATGCCACACGAGATTGGTGGTCCTGAAAGCCTCAGCGGTTCCCTGTAATGACCCGGTAAAATAGAAGATCGTTCCAATCAGAAAGAAGGGCAGCGAATAACTTCCCGCCAACTTATGCCACGACCCTTTAAAGGTCATCAAAAAGTTTGTGGTACCCGAAACCACCGGAATTACCATTCCTACACTTCCCACAATGGCAACGGTTTGCAGAGACCACGGAATGGCACTGAATACAAAATGGTGCGTTCCGATTAATGTATAGAAAAAGATCTGCGACCAAAAAGCGAGTATTCCGAGTGCATAGGAATAGATGGGTTTATTCAACTGTTGCGGCAGGAAATAATAAACAAGACCGAGGGTAAACAGCATAAACCACATGCCCACGCCCTGGTGCATATAATAACCCTGGATAATCGTTTCACCCAATCCATTCTGCCAGAAAGGAAGGTAGGCCACCACACCGATCGTGATTCCAAAAATTACGGCCGAAACAATATACCAGTTTGACACATAGATCTCCCGGGTTTTTCTTCTCGCAACCGTCTTCAGAAAATTTGACAAGGTTAAGATCAGTCCAAGTCCGAAAAGAAGTTGAAACGGCCAGATGTATTCGCGATACTCTCCGCCGCCGTTGTTTACACCTGCCATCAGCGATATGCTTCCAAATAAAACTGCAGCATTGATGAGATAAAGCGTCCACCAGCCCAGTTTCAAACTATAGATTTCATTGTTTCCAACCCTTGGTACCACATAATAGCCAAGCCCAAGCATGGCGAGCGACGACCATCCCCAGAATACCGCATTTGTATGAACGGGTCGTAATCTTCCGAAACTCAGCCAGCTAAGATGATCCGCATCGGGCGCCACGAACTTGATTCCCAGGTATTCTCCAACCGAAGTTCCAAAAAGCAACCAGAATGTGCCGGTAATTAAAAACCAAAGCACGAGTTGCGACAATTTCGGATCAACATTTGGTCGCTCAACGCCTCTTCTTTTCGAAGCGATAAACCGGATATTGGCTTTCGTATTGATCCTGCTGATGATTCCCTTACTGTCTTCAGCAGGAAGATTGCCGGATAATTCATTTTTATGCAGGCTGTATTCGAGGGCGGTTTTCCTTTTCGACAAGGCTTCCTCCGCTTCCTCGGGAGATAAGGTAGTCAGGTAAGCAGCAAAATCATCTGCCTCTTTTGCCAGGTGCCGGTTTTTCTGTTGACGCATCATGTTTGATACCTTCACGATCATCAGAACAATCCCCACCAGAATGGGCGTCAGGATCAAAACAATGGTGATGATGACGCCTGATTCTCCCAACATCGTTTCCCGCGTTGGATTTGGAACCGTTTGCGCCAGGGCCGGATGAATTGAAAGGACGCTTAAAATCAGCGCCGCAGGAATGGTAAATTTCAATTTCGAACCATTCGCATTGTTGTCGCCATTCTTTTTTGCTTTTCTCAATTGCTGTAATACACGGTCTATTTCAGCTTTGGAGAAATTTTCGGTGTATTTCATAAACCTCGAAGGATCACTGTCTTTAACCCTTTTTTTATGGCGAATAGCAGCATTAACTTTAATGGATAAAAATATACTGGCAACCAGCACCAGACCAATGAGCAGGACAAGCAAAATCAACATTCCATCTCGTTGCTGATGCAAAACCGGCTGATCAGACTGTGCCAATAGAGGACCGGCAATTGCCATGAGCAATATTGCCAGGATCTTCTGTTTCCAACTTGTTTGTAGCGCATTCATAAATTGTATATTAAATCTTTAGTCAATTCCTTCAGTCAGCATAAAACTTTCCATGGTAGCCTGTTCGAGCATTTTCCGAACCTCCTGCCTGATGGGTTTGTAAGTATGATGAATCGGACAGGGATTTACTTCAGAACAGGCTTTCAGGCCCAATCCGCAGGCCGTGAAAATTCCTTCTCCGTCGATGGCCAGAACAATGTCTGCCATTGAAACCTTGCGCAAATTACCCGTGATATAGAATCCGCCATGCGGTCCCTTTACCGAATCTATTAATCCTTTCCGGCTCAGATCCTGTAAGATCTTCGCAGTAAAAGGTTCGGGGCTTGAGATGCCGCGGGCAACTTCCCTGATGCCAACTTTGGTATTTTCCGTTCCATTCTTTGCAATGAAAACCATTGCTCTGATCGCGTATGCGCAGGTTTTTGATATCATCATAATTGTAAACCAGCCAAAGGTAATATGGTAGAGGCGATAAAAAAAGAGTAAAATATCTTTTAATCTTTTTTGTGTGAAAGGAAGTGAATGTAGACTGATGGTAAATATTTTACCATTCAACATTGGAAAAATGAATGTGAAAAGAGTTTGTAACTTCGCCCGATGCGAAAATGGTCGATGGAGGAATTAAACCGCCTGACTGTGGACGGGTACAAGAAAGCTGAAAAGGTTCCGGTGGTGGTGGTGCTCGACAACATCAGGAGTATGCACAATGTGGGAAGCGTTTTTAGGACCGCCGACGCATTTTTAGTGGAAGCGATTTACCTGTGCGGATTTACTCCAAAACCGCCACACCGCGATATTCATAAGACTGCGCTCGGAGCTACCGAATCCGTTAACTGGCAATATTTTGACAACACGGCCCAGGCCGTCCATCAATTGAAAGACGCTGGTTATACGATTTTAGCGGTAGAACAGGCTGAGGGAAGCCACTACCTGAATTCATTTTTTCTGCCAGCCGGTTTTAAGGCAGCAGTGGTTTTTGGAAATGAGGTGGAAGGCGTGCAGGATGAAGTATTAAAACTCGCCGACCAATGCATAGAGATTGCTCAATCGGGAACGAAGCACTCACTCAATATTTCCGTGGCTGCCGGAATAGTTTTATATAAATTATACGAGCAATACAACGAAAAGCTGCCAAATCATGTCTTAGAGAATAATAATGAAATCTAATTGAAGAAAATGGTTACGGTAAAACATTATCTCAATCTTGTAAAATTTTCTCATACTATTTTTGCACTTCCCTTTGCGATGATCGGATTTTTTTTGGGAGTGGCCGCAACTGAGGAAGGATTCACGAAGAAAACGATCTATCTGGTCATTTGCGTGTTGATCTGCATGGTAACGGCAAGAAGCGCAGCAATGGCTTTCAACCGTTATCTCGACCGGCATTTTGATGCCCTGAACCCGAGAACGGCCATCCGTGAAATTCCAAAGGGAATCATCGCGGCTAACCATGCGCTTTATTTCACGATCCTGAATGCCGTAATTTTTATCGTAACCACCTATTTTATCAATCCACTTTGCTTTTTCCTGTCACCGGTGGCAATATTCATCATTCTTTTTTACAGCTATACGAAGCGGTTTACTGCTTTCTGCCACCTCGTTTTGGGATTGGGCCTGTCGCTTGCCCCCATTGGAGCCTATCTCGCGGTTACCAACCATTTCGATGTACTGCCGGTCTTGTTTTCATTTTCCGTAATCTTCTGGGTCAGCGGATTTGATATCATCTACGCTTTGCAGGATGTTGAATTTGACCGTTCGCAGCGGTTATTTTCAATTCCGGCAACCCTCGGCAAAAAAAACGCCCTTATCGTTTCCGCAATTCTGCACTTTCTGAGCGCCGGTTGTGTGATTTTCGCCGGAATCTATGGCAATTTCCACTGGCTCTACTGGATTGGAATATTGATGTTTGCAGGCATGTTATTTTACCAGCACTCACTCGTAAAGCCTTCCGATCTCAGTAAGGTAAATATTGCGTTTATGACTGCCAACGGACTGGCAAGCGTGGTATTCAGTTTACTCGTCATCTGCGATCTGATTTTACTTCAAAACTAACCGATGGGCAGAATTCTTTGCATTGATTATGGCGCAAAAAGAACGGGCCTGGCCGTTACCGATCCGCTTCAGATCATTGCGTCGGGATTGGGAACAGTGGATACACCAAAACTGCTTCCGTTTCTTAAAAGCTATTTCGCAGTCGAAAGCGTCGAGAAAGTTTTGATCGGCTATCCCACAAACCTTGATGACAGTCCCACCCACGCCACGCCTTTGGTGAATGCATTTATCAAACGTCTGAATAAGGAATTTCCTTCCTTGCCTGTCCTAAAGGTTGATGAACGTTTCACCTCAAAAATGGCAAGTCGTGCGATGGTTGAAATGGGAATGAAAAAAAAGGACCGGCAAAATAAGCGAAATATCGATGAAATAGCCGCAATCATGATGTTGCAGGAATATCTTGGCAACCGGAACTTCTAATGCCGCCATCACCTAATTTTATTCGCGCTTAACATTCATTGATCTATCTTTGTAGGTAATTTTTCACGTATTTTTTGTATTTATGATATATCCGATTGTAGCTTATGGCGCCAATATTTTGCGAAAACCCGCTGTTGATATTGATGCGGATTTTCCGGGTTTGGAAAAACTGATTGAAGACATGTGGGAAACGATGTACAGCAGCAGCGGGGTGGGATTGGCTGCGCCCCAGATCAATAAGGATATCCGGATCTTTGTGATGGACAGCGCGCAGATTTTTGAACACCAGGAGGAGGAAGACAAGGGAAAATATAGTGATGAACCGGGCATAAAACGGGTTTTCATCAATGCGCATGCTGTTAATTTCACCGGCGAGCCGTGGAGCTACAATGAAGGCTGCCTGAGCATTCCGAAGATCCGGGAAGATGTTGTGCGCCCCGAAGAGATCACACTTGAATATGTGGATGAAAATTTTGAACCCCATACCGAAACCTTCAGAGGTCTGACGGCAAGAATCATTCAGCACGAATACGATCACATTGAAGGAAAGCTTTTCATTGATTATCTAAAACCTTTGAAACGGAAATTATTGAAGGGAAAACTCAATGATATCAGCAAAGGAAAAGTGAAGGTCGACTACAAAATGATGTTTCTTAAATGAGAAAGCTGCTGTTGCTTCTATTTCTCTTTGCGTATCTGTTTCCAAAAGCTCAGGACACGACTATCCTGCTGGAAAATCAATCGGTTACCCTTCCTGAAGTGATGGTGTATGACAATCTTGATTATGTTACCATCCTCAATAAGATTAAAAACGATACAAGTTTTTACAAGGCCTTTAGAAATCTTCGGGTGGTAGCCTTCAAATCGTACAACAATATTACGATGCACGATAAAAAAGGAAAGGTTGTAGCATCCTGGAACAGCGAGACCGCGCAGCGACGTGAAAACGGCTGCCGCTATACCGAAGTCCTTTCGGAAAAAACAACCGGTGATTATTTCGATAAAAATGGTGATCCCAATTATATAACAGGCCAGATGTACGCATCGCTTTTTTTGACTAAAGGAAAAGTATGCGGTGAAAACAATATCGTTTCCGGACACGAATTTTCGACTGCCGGAAAATCAGGAATGGAAAAACATAAGGAGCAGTTGAAAATGCTGTTTTTCAATCCGGGAAAA
The DNA here is from genome assembly GCA_023423835.1 of Bacteroidota bacterium. Taxonomy (GTDB): domain Bacteria; phylum Bacteroidota; class Bacteroidia; order Chitinophagales; family Chitinophagaceae; genus JAFAEW01. Next base: position 8,443 of record JAFAEW010000127.1, read on the forward strand.
AAGATTCCGGGCATTCCATTTATCGGCAATAAACTCGATCTGTATGATGAGGATGCCCATAAATTATACAATTACAAACTCGACTTCATTGACTACAAGGGAGGGTATGCTTATGTCTTCACCATCACACCTAAACCGGATCTTGGCATTTTTGCGAGAAACAATATTGTGGTAGATGAAATGACTACCTGGTTTGACAACCAAACATTTGAAGTACTTGCAAGAAATTATTCGCTCAGCTATAAAGCCGGCGTATATGATTTTGACGTGAAAATGCAGGTGGAAATGACGAGGGCAGGAAATTTACTCGTTCCGAAAATATTGCGTTATAAAGGTAATTTCAGCGCATTATTTAAGAAGCGGGAAATCGGAGAGTTTACGGCCACGCTTTTTGATTTCATGAAAGAATAAAAAAGCCCGACATTTTATTGATCAGAATATCCGATCCGGAGCGATCAACCCCTTTTCTCCAATATTTTTTTCCTCCAATAAAAGAATTTATCAAAAATCATTGTTCTTTGCCGGATGTACGCAGGCATTAGAAATCTATTGTTTTTACTTGATGCGGAAAAAGCGCATTATTTTTCCATGAGAATGCTGAAACTGGGAGAGGAGATCGGCTTTCTGGAAAACATCATTAAAAGAAGTTTTGACCGCAATTTTGATTCGACCGCAAAAAACGTCTTCGGATTGGAATTCAAGAATCCGGTGGGTCTTGGTGCGGGATTCGACAAAAACGCAGAATACCTGTCGGAACTTTCAACACTTGGTTTTGGTTTTGTTGAAATAGGAACGGTAACGCCGCTCCCGCAACAGGGAAACGAAAAGCCCCGGCTCTTCCGGCTTCCTAAAGACAAGGCTTTGATCAACAGAATGGGATTCAATAACCAAGGTGTTGAACAGGCAAAACAGCGGTTACAAAAGTGGAACGACTCCGTGGAACGATCTTCCTCAAGGATGATCGTTGGAGGGAATATCGGAAAAAATAAGACGACTCCAAATGACGAAGCCTGGCGCGATTATGAGATCTGCTTCCGGTCGCTTTTCAATGAGGTTGATTATTTCGTGGTAAATGTGAGCAGTCCCAATACGCCCGGTCTGAGAGAACTACAGGAGAAGGATTCCCTGAGTAAAATTCTTTTAAATCTGCAGGAGATCAATCAGGGCAGGCAATCTCCAAAGCCACTGTTGTTGAAGATAGCGCCCGATCTTACCCAATCGCAGTTACAGGACATTGTGGAACTGTCATTTGAAACCGGCCTGAGCGGGTTGGTAGCGACTAATACGACGATCAGCCGGGTGAACTTGAAAACCGCGCCGGAAGAAATTGAAAAAATAGGACCGGGTGGCTTGAGTGGAAAGCCGGTTGAAGGAAGATCTACCGAAGTTGTGGGGTTTTTACACCGGGCTACCGACGGAAAAATTCCGATAATCGCGAGTGGTGGAATTTTCACCGGAGAAGACGCGGCAGAAAAATTGAATGCAGGAGCAGCATTGGTACAGGTTTGGACAGGGTTTATATATGAGGGTCCGGGAATTGTGAAAAATATCAATCAATATTTATCGAAGCTGAAATAATGAAAAATGGAATATTTGTTTACCGTTGATGCACTCGTGAGTCTCGTAACACTTACACTACTTGAAATAGTACTGGGAATCGATAATGTGATCTTCGTTTCCATTCTCATCGGAAGATTGAAAACCGAAAAGGAAAAGTTAAACGGCAGAAGGATCTGGATGATAGCCGGAATCGCGGTAAGGATTGCGCTGTTGTTGGCATTGAGCTGGCTCGTGACAAACGGAAACCGCGAGCTGTTTGGTTTTAACTGGAATGAAAATCATCTCGCATTCAATCTGCGAAACTGCATCATGTTTGCCGGCGGTTTGTTTCTTTTATACAAAACCGTAAAGGAAATGCACGAAAAATTGGATGGCGATGAGGAGGAAACAACGAAAGTAAATGACAGAAACAAAGCCTTCGGTGCCATCATTACCCAATTGATTCTGGTAGATATGGTGTTTTCTTTTGACAGCATTATTACGGCGATTGGTCTGGCAAAACATGTTGAAATTATGATCGTGGCGGTTGCGATTGCCATGGTAATCATGTTCTTTTTCGCCAAAAGCATTTCAAACTTCATTGATAAATATCCATCCCTGAAAATGCTTGCCCTCGCATTTTTATTGATGGTGGGATTCAGTTTGTTTTTTGAGGGATTAGAACCGATCCATCACAGTCATATCGATAAGTCATACATCTACGTAGCGATGGCCTTTTCTTTCGGAGTTGAATTGATGAACATCAGGATCAGGAAGAATCAGGAGAAAAAACGGCAACCTGTTGTTTTGAAAAGGCCGCATGCGGCGGATGTAAAGGATCCCAACCTCAAATAAAATGGCAATGATCACCAACTCCGCAAGGAGAGCCGGTGATCATTACCTCATCGGTTACACTATTCAAAATAATTGTAGAATTCTGCAACATCGGTTTTCAGGTTTGCAAAATCAGCGTTGAAATCGCTTCCCTCTTTCACTTGCTTTACATCAGCGATCACCTTTTCCAGCCAAACGTGCAATGCATCATGATCAGGACCGCTCATTTTGCATTCCTGAACCAGGGTGTTTAACTGGTTGTTGAAGTTTTTAACGAAGGTTTCTTTATTCGTTTCATCTTGATTGGCGGAGTCATTCATCAGGGAAGACAGCGCTGCTACATTCTTTTTTGTAACCTCATCTGCTTTCCATTTTGCTCCGTTGTTTAATTGCAAAGCTGCGGATTGGCCATCGTGTTCATGAACGTGTTCAGTTGAATCAGCCGAATGGTCGTGTTCCGCATGCTCGTCTGCATGGTTTGAACAACTCATAAAGAGTACTGCCGTCAGTAGAAAAAGAAATTTGTGCATAAACTTGATTTTATTGATTAATTGAAGTTTTTAGTATTTCGCCGTTTCGACTTACTCCTCCTTATTCTGCTTTTTCATTAAAAGAGTGTAAGCGTTTTTAATGACTACCATTTCGTTCAGGAGATCTGCCTGACCGGTTTGAATCGCAGTTCTTCCTTCATCGGTTTCGCCTACTGTAACCGGCAGCATTTCAAACCTGCCTTTGTCTTTTTGAATGAAAATATATTGTCCGTTTTGCCAGCGAACCACGGCTTCTTCAGGAACGGTGATGGCATCATGGCTGGCTGTTTCAATTACAGCAGAAGCAAATGTGCCGGGAAACAGACTGTCTGCTGCACCGATAAACGAACAATGTACACTTGCACTTCGGTCATTATCCAGATTTTTGCTGATGAGGGAAATCTTTGCCTCATAGGTTTTCCCGGGCTGGTTGGTGAGTGTAACCGATACTTTCTGACCGCTCTGCAACAGCGGTAGATCTTTTTCAAAAACCTTCAATTGCAGGTGAAGGTCGGTGGGATTTACAAGCTCAAACAACACGTCCTGCGGGCTGATGTACTTGCCACTGTTGACGTGCACGGCGCTTACGTATCCACTAATTGGAGCAGCCACCGTCACCGTGCGGCGAATGTTGTCTTCGTTTAAGGCCTGGGCATTGATGCCGATCATTCGGAGCTTTTCGTTGAGGCTGTTCATCATGATCCGCTGGCTTTCATATTCCGATTTGGTTTGTTCGTACACCTTGTCGCTCGTGGTTTTGGTAGCGTTGAGCGTCTTTTGGCGGTCGTATTCTTTCTGCAGGAAATTTACCCGTGATCTTGCAATAAGATAATCCTGCTGAAGCTGTATCAACTCCTGATCCTGCAAAGACGCCAATGCTTGTCCGCGGCTTACTTTCATCCCTGGCACTAATTTTATCGATCCAATATATCCGCTCATCGGAAAACTCACTGAAACAACATTTTGCGGTGGTGCTTCCACGGTTCCGCTCACTTTTATAGAAGTTGAAATAATTCCTTTTTCCGCTTTTCCAACGAGAATATCTGCGTTTTGCAGTTCGGCCTCGGTGAGAATTACGGATGATTCCGAAACCTGCGTTTCCTGCGAATTTGTGCTCGTTTCTTTCGTGCCGCAGGAGAGAAATACCATTAAGGCTATGATGAAAAAATATTTGCTGTTCATGTCAAAAAATTTACTGGTTGTTAAAGGCATTTAGTTCTACGATAGTTGCGTTAAAGCGTGAAAGTGCATCGAAATATGCTGCTTCAAGCTGAATGGATTGATTGATCAATTGCATCCATTGCAGATAACCGGTTTCACCACTGTTTAATTGTAAAGTACTGTGTTCCCGCAGCAGCTTTGCCTGTTGCAATGCCTGCTGATAATAGTTCAGTTGTTGCTCATTATTTTGGTATCTGATCAACAACTGCTGCAGAAGACTTTGCTGTTGCCGGTCTGCTTCCTGCACATCTTTTTCTGCCGCCCTCACCCGATCTTGCGCAGCCGCTATTTTCGACTTTGCAGCCTTACTGAAAATAGGAATATTCAACCCCAGCTCCACGGAAGAAAAGCGGTTTGAAGCACTGTAGCTTTTGTCAACGCCATTGTAATTATGCAAACCCTGGATCGACTGATTGTTATAACCCAGCGAAAGCTGCGGTAGCATTGCATTTTTCTGAACACCAATCTCTTTCTCCGCAACCTGTTGTTGCTGTTTTGCCAACTGAAGCGATGGAAGCAGGCCAATGGAAACGGCATCCGGAATATTTTTCAGTACCGCTTTCGGATCGGCGCTTCCAGGTATAAAACGTTCGCCTGTGTTTAACAGCGAATTGAAGGAATTCTCCATTTCCGATAAGTCAGAATTTATTTGTAGAAGCTGTGCTGCGATTTGAGTTCGTTGCGTTTCGGCCGCCGTTTTTTCAAGAATATTGATGTCGCCTGCGGCGAAACGTTGCTCCTGTTTTTCGAGTGAAGCTGCAAACAAGCTGTCGGATTCCAGTAAAAGTTTTTTTCTTTCCCGCAACAACAGAATGTCATAATACAATCGGCTGATTTCTTTTTGCAACAGCCAGGCGATTTGCTTTTCACTCAGTTTTGAAACTTCCGTTTCTGCCATGCGCAACTGCCGTTGCCTTTTGTAAACGACCGGGAAAGAAAAGGATTGTGAAACGGAAACGCGGCTGTCGGTATACGGACTGTTGATGTTTCCGTATTCCGCAGCGAAGGCGGTGGACGGAAGATCAACCGCGCTGTTTTCCAATTTTTTAGCAGCCAGTGTCTTCAGCCTTGCAGATTGAATCTGAAAACTGTTTGTAAGCGCAGAATCAATTGCCGCTTCGAGTTGAATTGGTTTTTGTGCAACGGCATTTCCGATGCACAGCAAAAACAGAACGGAAACCACGGTTTTCTTTCTTAGTAGGCCCGTGGCCGGTTTTATCCGTTTTTCAGCCGGAAGTTTTCTGTCCGATTCAAACCACCGGTATAACATCGGCAATACATACAAGGTAAGCAGCGTCGCCGTCACCAATCCTCCGATTACTACGGTAGCCAGCGGCCGTTGCACTTCGGCTCCGGCACCGTTGCTTAAAGCCATTGGCAAGAATCCCATCGATGCAACCGATGCTGTCATCAATACGGGTCGTAGCCGGATAGACGTTCCTTTCAATATCCGTTCTTCCACGTCAGCAACCCCGGCTTTTTTCATTTGGTTGAATTCGCTGATCAGCACAATCCCATTCAACACCGCTACACCAAACAGGGCTATGAACCCAATCCCGGCTGAAATGCTGAACGGCATGTCGCGAAGCACCAACGCGAATACGCCGCCGATTGCGGAAAGCGGAATGGCAGAATAGATCAGCAGGCCTTGTTTCACTGAGCCAAACGCAAAATACAGCAGCACAAAAATCAACAGCAACGAAACCGGAACGGCAATGCTTAATCGCTTTTTTGCCGCCATCAGGTTTTCAAATTCGCCGCCGTAAGTCACATAGTAACCGGCAGGAAGCTTTAATTCATTTGCTACCTTATCCTGCAGTTCATTCACAATGGATTGAACATCCCTTCCGCGAACATTAAAGCCGACTGTGATACGCCGCTGCGCATCTTCCCGTTGTATCTGGTTTGGACCAACTTTGATTGCTACATCCGCTACCTGTTGCAATGGAATTTGCATCCCGGACGGTGTTTGAATCAGCAGGTTTTGTACATCGTTTACATTGTGCCGCAGATTGCTTTCGAGGCGCACTACCATATCAAACCGTCTTTCATTTTCAAAAACCTGTCCACTTACCGCCCCTGCAAAGGCTGCCTGCAGTGTATTGTTGACATCTGTAATGTTCAACCCGAATTGTTTCAATGCATCGCGGTTATAATTCACCACAATCTGTGGCAATCCGGTCATGGTCTCCACATAAACATCTTTTGCACCTTCCACCTTATGGATCACGCGGCCCAGTTTTTCCGCATAGGCCGAAAGTGTGTCGAGATCTTCTCCAAAAATCTTGCAAACGACATCCTGCCGGCCGCCGGTCATCAATTCATTAAACCGCATTTGAACCGGAAACTGGAATCCTGCCGTAATGCCGGGAACCGCTTTCAAAGCTTCGCTCATTTTCTCCGCGAGTTCATCAAAACTCTTTGCAGATGTCCATTCTTTCTTTGGCTTGAGAATTACCATCATATCAGAGGCTTCCATGGGCATGGGATCGGTCGGAATTTCACCGCTGCCGATTTTCGTAACCACCTTTTCCACCTCCGGAAACTTTTGGAGAAGGATTTTTGATGTTTGCTGCGTCGCGTTAATGGTTGTTGTAAGCGAGCTGCCTGTCAAAACCCTCGTATCTACCGCAAAATCGCCTTCCTCCAACTGGGGAATAAATTCGCCGCCAATATTTGACAGGGTAATAACCGCTGCAACAAACAAAAGCCCGGCAGTGGCAACGACGGTTTTTGGAATGTGTAAAGCCTTTTGTAAACTGCGCTGATAAACATGACCGACTTTGTTCATCATCCGGTCTGAAAAATTCTCCTTTTGTTTGATCTTTTTGCTGAGCACCCATGAGCTCATCATTGGGATATAGGTGAGCGAAAGTAAAAAGGCTCCGAGAATGGCGAATGCAACTGTTTCAGCCATCGGTTTAAACATCTTTCCTTCAATGCCCTGCAATGAAAGTATCGGGAGGTAAACGATCAAAATGATGATCTGCCCGAAAACTGCGGCATTCATCATTTTGCCTGAGGAATGTTTCACCTCTTCATTCATTCGTTGTTGATCGATTTTCAGCAGTCCGCGAAATTCTTTGTTGTGGTGCAGACGGTGCATCACGGCTTCTACAATAATTACCGCACCATCAATGATCAATCCGAAATCCAATGCACCGAGACTCATTAGATTTCCGCTCACCCCAAACAGACTCATCATTGTGATGGCGAAGAGCATTGAAAGCGGAATAACGGACGCCACGAGTAATCCTGCTCTCAGGTTTCCAAGAAATAGCACTAAAATAAATACCACGATCAGTGCACCCTCCAACAGGTTTTTCTCAACCGTTCCGATCGCGCTGTTCACCATTTTAGTGCGATCCAAAAAAGGCTCGATGGTTACGCCTTCCGGCAATGTCTTTTCGATCTGTGCGATCTTTTCTTTTACATCTTTGATGACCTGGTTTGAATTTTCTCCCTTCAGCATCATCACGACAGCGCCGGCAACTTCACCCTGGTCGTTATAGGTAACAGCGCCATATCTTGTGGCGTAGCCGATGCCCACATTTGCCACATCGCGAATGGCAACAGGCGTTCCATCGTTTAATCTCTTAATGACAATAGCGGCAATGTCGTCTTCGGTTTGTATCAAACCTTCCGTTCTGATAAACAATACCGTGGGACCTTTTTCTATATACGCTCCGCCGGTATTCTGGTTGTTGTTTTCGAGAGCGGAAAAGACATCGGATATAGTAAGATTGTAAGATTTCAGGCGATCGTAATTCACGCTGATCTCATATTGTTTCAGCTTCCCGCCAAAACTGCTGACATCTGCTACGCCCGGCGTTCCCAGCAATTGACGCCGGATGATCCAATCCTGGATGGTTCTTAATTCCACCGCATCAAATTTGCTTTCAAAGCCGGGTTTTGGTTTAACAACATATTGAAAGATCTCACCTAATCCCGTAGTTAGCGGACCCAGGGTTGGGGTGCCCAATGAAGGTGGAATTTCATTTTGAATTTGGGAAAGTTTTTCAGTTACCTGCTGCCTTGCCCAATATACGTCAGTCTGATCGTTGAACACGATGGTGACCAATGACAATCCGAACCTTGAGAACGATCGCTGCTCAATAATTCCCGGAATATTGCGCGTTGCCTGTTCAACCGGAAAAGTAATCAGTCTTTCAATATCCGCAGCGCCGAGGGAAGGAGAGGGGGTAATAACGAGTACCTGATTGTTGGTGATGTCAGGCACGGCATCGATTGGAAGTTTGGTCACATTATAGGCCCCATAGCCGATCCACCCCAGGACAAATAGGCCAATGATGAATTTGTTGCGTATGGAAAACGCAATGATTTTTGTAAGCATAAAAATATTTTTTCATTACTCAAATGATGAAGAGAGAAGCGTCAGGTAGTTCCTGAGATAATGAGGATCTTAATGCTTTTGGCGGTTGCCAGATCTTTGCGATATAGTTTGTGGAAGTATTTGGAACAGAGTAAATCGAATAATCTTTCACGAAATATTGAGCAGTCGGAAGAAGAAGGCTGGTTTGTTGCTGAATAATTACCGGGCTGCCCAGCAGGATTACGTTATGGTTTCTGAACGGCAACTGCATGTCGCGCTCATAATCACCATCTTCGGCCTTACTGTCAAAGTAGTGTAAGACGATATAGTCTTTGAAAGAAAGGTTGTGGGTCTCAGAACGATGTTCAATAAAATGCTCCACCAATACAGGCAGTTTCAAAAATTGCTGCATCGGTGTTTGGGTCAGAAGCAGCAGAAGAAGAAAAAATATGGTGGTAATTTTTCTCACGCAGACGAAGATAAGACATCAGTAGCATGAGAATTATGACTGTCATCAATATAATCAGAAATCCCCGGATTTATGATTATTTTAAAGTTTTCCATCTTTTCTCCTGCAGCCAGGCGGCAGTTGAAACAGAAATTATTGCAACTACAATTCCTGCTGCCAGGTCGAACGGAAAATGCTGGGCGAGATATACACGGCTGTAAGCGGTCACGATGGAAAATATAAAGCCCCACAACAACCAACTCCTTTTCCTGAAAAGCAAGCTGAATATCAGGTAAAAACAAAAAACGGTAGCGGTATGGCCGGATGGAAAACTTGAAACGGTATGTACGGCCACGCCTTTTACTGTATGGATCAGATCTGTATTCGCTATGGCTTTTATGGGACGTGGTTCGTCGGGAATAATCAGGTATTTGCAAATCTGCGTCAACAGGGTTGTCATTAAAAATGATCCGATCAGTAAGATCCAGACATCTTTTCTTTTCAATACAAAGAGCGTGATGGCAAGAATGGCTATCCACGTCAAGCCGTCACCAAGCCAGGTGATGATGGCAAAAAAGTAATCCCACAAGAGTCCCGCGTTCCCATTGGCCAGTAGAAAAAACTCCTGTTTTCCCAGGAAGAAAGTCAACGCAAAGAGAACGACAGCCGTAAAAAAGCTGAGGAGAAGGGCGATCCTGAAATTCGATTTATTGAGGAGATGCATCATATTTTAATATAACAGTCGTTGGTAATTCAAAGAGGTCATGTTCGCTTGCAATTTCTTTCAAAGGCAGCCCTTCCAGAAATTGCAACTGGTCTTTTCGGGTGATAACGATGCCCTTGCCGGTGCTGTCTATCCATCTTTTCAATTCGTTGGGATCGGTCGTTCGCGGAATATTTTTGTCGACGTAAAACCTGTATCCCGGATTTACGATTTGAAATCCTAAAACATGGTCACTTTTTTTCACCATATCCAAAGTTTTTGCCACTGGATTCTGCTGGTATAAGGCCGGATAAATGAAGGACAGACCGATCAGATTAAAAAGAGAAAATGCAATAACGATGGTCTTTATTTTAATGGATGCGCTTTGATTTCTCTTTAATCCAAAAAGCAATATAACGGGCATGACCAGAAGGAAAAAAGCAATCCATCCCATTCCTTCCGTGGCAGTTTCTGAATTGATGGCAAAAAACCCGGCAACTGAAAGTACTATCCCAAAAACGAATAAGATGTACACCGGATAGTTTTTATTTTGAAACATTCCGGTTGAAAGTTTATTGAGGTAATACCCGATTACGATAGCAGCAAACGGATAACAGGGCATCGCATAATTTGGAAGCTTTGTACTGGCAAGTGAAAAGAACACGAGAAAAACAATCACTACGATGAGGCTGAAACGAACCAACTGGTTGGAGAATACTTGTTTTCTGTTTTTGAGGATCTCGCCCGAATAAACAATGAACGGCAACAATCCTACTGAAAAGAAAATTACAGTTAAAAGAAAAAATCCGCCATGTCCTTCCTGGGGATCTGAAAAGCGATTTATGTTGTTGTCTATAAAAAAACCTCTTGTCCACTCACCAGCCGTCGCCTGATCCACCAGGTAATACCAGGGAGCAGCAATCAGCAGTAATAGTAATGCGGCCGGAATCAGATGAATCGAAAACAGCGTTTTCCATTTTTTATACAAGGCCGCATATACCAAAAGGCAAAGTCCGGGAAGAGCGATTGCAACCGGCCCCTTGGCGAGGATAGCCAGCGCAAGGGAGACTGCCGATAAGTACAGAAATGCAATTTTCTTCTGTTCGAGCCACACGAATGCCGAAAATAATCCCGCCGCGATGAAAAAGATCAGATAGGGATCGGGAACAGAAAGCCGGAATTCGAATAGAAAATGCGGGCTTACCACTAAAGCCAGTGCCGCAAAATAAGCCGCCATTTCTCCAATAAACTTCTTCGTAGCAAGAAAGGTGATCAAAACGGTGAGTACGCCCATTATGGCAGAAAAGAATCTCGCAGCAAAGGCCGTATCGCCAAAAATGCTGTAGGCTGCGGCCATAAAAAAGTAGTGCAGCGGCGGCTTATCGGTTCGCAGTTCACCATTGAAAGTTGGAACGATATAATTTCCCGATTGCCACATTTCCCGCGCACATTCTGCATTTTTCGCCTCATCTAAAATGTAAATCGGACCAGACTGAATGCGAAAAAGCAATAGGAAAGTCAGCAGGATAAACAATCCCCAGGTGTAATAACGATTATTTTTATTACTGATCAGAATACAAGATTTAAGGGGCAAAACTAAGGGGAGAAACTGAAATAACATCATCAGCGGTCGTTGTCCAAACAGAAGTTGACGAATAGCAGCGCATTCAACAAAACGAAAAAAACAGAAATAAGATCGGCGGGTTCTGACGAAAGTCAACAGCTACTACAACTGTCAACACACTCTAAAATACATTCGAGCGCGCCGGCGAGAGAATCCTCCAATGCTAACCCAGGAAAAACGCCGGCCATTTTCACTGTCAGCTTCCGTCAGGAGTGGAGTTTCTTTTCTGCCGATGGTCTGTATTCTAGTTAATGCTTTTTTTAATAAATATTGTTATGTTTGTCAATCGTTAACTGCTGGTTTTATATTTTTAAATAGAGAAAATAAAGATTGATGAAAAAACTTTTACTGCTTACCGTCTTAATGATCGGCTATTTCCATTCGTTCGCTTATGTTACCCAGGGAAACTGGCGATGGAGAAACAACGATGGAAACGAAAAAAGCGCTACCTGGCTTGCCGGTCAAAACAAACCCATTACTGTAAGTTCGATTGATAATATTTTACGCCTGCGCATTCAGATTGACAATACAACCGGAGATACTAAATCGGTAAACGCAAACTTACAATATGCCTCGGCTCCCGACGGACCCTGGCGTTATATCACAAATCTTAAAGGAAATAATGCCTTTACCTTCAGCAATTCTAACGCGTTTGTAAGTGACCTTACCAGCACTACACAACAATTGACCGGATCAGTCAACGCGTTTTTCCCGGGAAAGCTTTTTGTGAAAACCAATGAGCTTGATGTTCCTTTTGCAAATGCCACCAATTCAGAATTTGAATATAGTATACAGCCTACGGACAATATTGATCCCAACACCACTTATTATTTTCGTATTCCGAATGCAGATTATCCGCAAGGTTATCCTTCCTTAACCACTTCAAAAAATATTAATTCAAAACGAAAATTTTTAACCAACGGAAGTTTTGAATCGGAGTTGAATGAGTGGGTTTTTAAGGCCTCACAGGGCGCTTCTGCTACCGCTTCTACAACCGAAAATGCCCGTAAAGATGGATTGAGATCATTGGCAGTGAAGGTTGAGCAAACTGCAGGACAAACTTCAATACGTCTTAGCCATAAACCCGTTTCTCTTCAAACCGGAAAAACCTATCTTGTTCGTTTCTGGGCATATTCTGAGAAGAACGGAGCGAAATTACTGCTCGGATTGAAAGGAAGAAAGGCGCTTCCATATAACTTTAAGCTTCATACGAGCTGGCAGGAATATCAGTTCGCCTTCAAAGCCGCGGAGCCAAAAGCAGCGCTGCATTTCTTATTTCAGACAGCAACCACTTATTTTATCGACAAGGTGGAAATTTTGGATGAAAATAACGAAGAGGTAGATGTTGCCATGAATTATATGTGGCAAAACCGCCGTTCTCCAAAAGAATACGGATGGCTTTCTGCAGATGGTGAAAATTCTGAGCGATTGCCCGATGGAAGAGTTGTTTGGAATTTTTCTGACGGATGGTATGGCTACAACGATACCACTACCAACTCAATGAAGACCCAGCAGTTGTTGCGCAATACCTTTGTTACGCAATCTGCTCCAAAACCGAATGGTGAATTACATACGATTATCGGTGGAACGGTTGATCAGCCGCTTGCATTGATGAACCCTCCGGATAAAAGAGGTCACGATAATTTCTTCTGGCCGAGGGATATGACCGTTGAAAACGATTCTCTGAAAATATTACTTCCCGAAGTCATTCAGTGGAAAGAAAATGATCCGTTGACCGACGGGTTGCGTCAGGCTGTGGGCGTTTTTTCGCTGCCTGATCTGAAATTGCAAAGCATTGAATGGATGCCGTGGCTCGATTCAATCAAGACCTACTACATTGCATTTTGCAAGGCCGATGACGGTTATACCTACGTTTATGGCGGAAACAGACTAAGTGATTTCGAAATTGAAACGCATGTGGCGAGATTTCCAACGGGAAAATTATCGGCAACCTATCCCTGGGAATTTTTTACCGGAACCGCCTGGGATAAGGATCCTAAAAAAAGCAAGGCGATTGCAAATGTTCAGTTGTATTGCGTAGCGAAGCTGGGCTATAACAACTATGTTTCCCTGTTCATGAATCCTGTCAGCGATAAAATTGAAGTAATGTATGCCGAAAGTCCGGTTGGCCCGTGGGTAGCAAGAAGCATTGTTGGACAAATCGAAGGGCAATCAGGTATCCTGGCGTATTTCGCACTCCTACATGAGGAAACGGAAAACAATGGTGTGTACACCTTCTCCTATTCTAATATCGGTGATATTCCACAGATGTTGAATGATAAAACGGTGTATTGGCCAAGCTATTTGAAAGCAGACCTGAAAAGCCTTTCACCTTTCATTAATAATAAGATGCCTGCAGAGAAAGTAGAATTTTCTGCCACGCAAAAAGCGGAAAAGGTTTCTTTGCAGTGGAAATGGGAAGCGGTGACCAAGGCAGTTCAATTTGATGTTGAAAAAAGTGCAGATGGCAGAACAAACTGGACAAAAATCGGAGAGATCAGGGCGGCTAAAAGCGATGCCAGGAGAAGCTACGAGTTGACAGATAATAGTCCATTTACGGGCAACAATTACTATCGTTTGAAAAGGACTGACGTTTCAGGAAGTTCAACTTATTCGCAAGTAAAGATGGTAAACATTATGGCATCTCTCGTTTCTGTTTTTCCGAATCCCACCAATGGACCGGTTAACCTGACGATCAACAGTAAGATCGATGATAATGTAACCGCTATTCTTACCGATTTGAAAGGAAGGATCGTTTACCGGGAAATCATTCCTGTTTTGAAAACCGGCGGTAGCTATAAATTAAATATCAACAGGAAACTTTCTTCCGGATTGTACATCTTGCAGTTAAAAGGAAAAGATTTGGATGAAAAAATAAAGTTGGAAATACAATAACAGGTATTACCTCCCGTACTGCCACAAAAGCATTGACAGTTCTCATCTTCAACGGACGAGGAAGTGTCAATGCTTTTTTATTTATATTTTATACGTTCCTGACTAACCCTGTGCCTAAACCTTGCATTATTTCTTTCTTCGCGTTCTGAATTTTTTGTTATCGCAGAGAACAAGAGATAAGGAGGTTTCGCGGAGGGATTTACACGAAGTCTCTGCGTAACATTTGCGTCCTTTCTTTCTTCGCGTTCTGATTTTTTATCGCAGAGAACAAGAGATAAGGAGATTTCGCGGAAGGATTTACACGAAGTCTCTGCTTAACATTTACGTTCTTTCTTTCTTTGCGATCTGAATTTTTTTTTATCGCAGAGAACGAGAGATAAGGAGAATTCGCGGAGGGATTGCTGTTAAAACTTTCCGTTCTGATTTTTTTATTGTCGTAGAGAGCGTGCCTTTGCGAAGCTTTGCGTTCGTTTGTTCTTGGCGTTTCAACGGACTTTATCGCAGCGAATCAAGACAGTTTATTTCTTTCCTTTTATTGCAGCGAGGTATTGCACGATTACTTTAGCAGCAGAATCTGAAACCGGAGCACCATAGGTTTTTTGCATCTTGCTCACGATTGATGCCCATTGGGTTTCTGAAAAGTCAGGCTGGTTTTGCACGTAGGATTCGGAATGACAAATCCGGCAATTTTGCAGATAGGTTTCATAGCCCTGGGCCTCCGGCAACTTTGTTTTCACTGCGCTGAGGTCAGGAGCAGTTGCGGGTACTTTGTTTGTATCATCTGCTGATCTAAAACAGGAAACAAAGCCGAAAGGCAGAAAAAATACAACCACCAGAAATGTCTTATAACGCGCCATCTTTATTCTGCTTTTAATGGTAAAATCTCAACTTCATTCCGCATATATCCGCTCCGGTTCCATTGATGCACAGGTTGTGACTCACCCTGCGCGTTTGTGGCTTTCACAAACAACCTGTAATTTCCTGCTATCTCGGGTGTGAAATTAAAGCGCCATCTTCTCCAGGAGTATTTTCCGAGGTCGGCATCAAGCGTTGCGGCCTGCCAACTCCGTCCGCTATCCGACGACAATTCGACCTTTGTGATGCCGAAGCCGCCGTCCATTGCCACACCTTCGATTTCAGTGGCTTTCCCAACGGCGATCGTTTCATTAGGCTCGGGCGACACGAAAATCGATCGCACATCCATCCGGCTGATGGGTTGCAGGTTGGATGCCAACGCGTCGGGACGTTCGTTTCCGTTGGGAACACCAACCGGAACCAGATAGGCTTTTTTCATCCAGAATCCTTCAAATGGTTTTGTGTGAACTTCAATATCGCTGAGCATTCCCACCCAGTACGTGGCGTACCATCCCGGCACCACCAACTTCAGCGGAAAACCGTTTAGCAATGGCAACGGTTCTCCATTCATTTCATAGGCGATCATCACTTCACCGTCATTTGCATGTTTGTAATCCAACGATTTCACAAAATCGGCTACAGTGGCAATCGGTGGTTTATCGAGCCCGTTGAAACTCACTTCTGCCGATTCTTGCCTCGCCCCTGCGTAGGCCAGAATGTCTTTCAATTTTACGCCCGTCCATTTTGCATTTCCCATCGCGCCATTCTTCCATTGTCCGCCCGGAACCCGGGGGTCGAAGAAACTTCTCGAATTGCCCGAACACTGACAAAGAGCCGTAATGGTAAAAGGCTCGAACTTTGTCTTTAAATCCTCCATCGAAAGCGCAACTTCTTTTTCAACATTTCCGGTAACCCGCAAACGAAAAGTATCGAGATTTACCGAATCGGGAAGACCTGCAAGATGCCATCGAACGAAAAATACTTCGTTGGGTGTATAGTCCAACCGGAAATATTTCAACGGTGTTTCCAGGTTGGGGGGGCGGTCTGTAAGCAACAACAGACTGTCTTTGCCTTCAGGCTTCACCCATTGAACATCGCCAGCCTCCGCTGTCGGCTGCTTCGTAGTTTCAGAACGCTCCCGGCAGGAGAAAAGTACCGAAATGAGAATAACCGTGAGCAGAAGATGTTTCATTTTGATTCTTTTATCCGATGAGAAAGGCGATGAAGATAAATGGAAATTTTAGAAAAGACCCTGCTTCCTTCCGTTAAACCACTGCCTTTTCTTTTTCCAGCTCCTTTTCTACTTCTGCCACCGCGATAATGGTCTTGATGACAGAATCAGGTGTAACCGATAAGGTGTCGATTCCTTTTTCCACTAAAAACTGTGCAAAGTCAGGGAAATCAGAGGGGCCTTGTCCGCAGATTCCAACCTTCACCTTGTTTTTCCTGGCTGAGTCAATCAGCTTTCCGATCATCAGCTTTACGGCCTGATTCCGTTCATCGTACAAATGGGCAACGAGCGAAGAATCCCGGTCAAGTCCTAACGTAAGCTGGGTCAGATCATTTGAACCGATCGAAAATCCGTCAATGTGTTGGGAGAATTCATCGGCTAAAATGATGTTTGACGGAATTTCGGCCATTAGGTAGATCTCAAGGCCGTTATGTCCTCTTGCCAATCCATATTCCTGCATTACATCCTGCACTTTCAGTAATTCCTCTATTGTCCGGCAAAACGGGATCATCACCACTACGTTGGTTAATCCCATTTCTTCTCTTACTTTTTTTATCGCCAGGCATTCCATTCCAAAGGCTTCTTTATATTCCTTTGAATAATACCTCGAGGCACCTCTCCAGCCAATCATCGGATTTTCTTCTTTCGGTTCGAAGTATTTTCCACCCATTAGGTTGTAATATTCGTTGGTCTTGAAATCTGAAAACCGAACTATCACTTTCTGTGGATAAAAAGCAGCGGCGATTTTAGCGATGCCATAGGACAGTTTATTGATAAAGAAATCTTTCTCATCTTCGAATCCGGCAATTTTTTGCAGGATTGTGGACGACAACAGATCATCGTTCAGGCTTTCATGCTTCAACAAGGCAAGCGGATGAATCTGAATATAATTGTTGATGATAAATTCTTCCCTTGCGAGTCCGACTCCCTTGTTTGGTAAACGGCTGAACTGAAAACTCATAGATGGAGAGGCAACGTTGAGCATGATTCCCGTCTTCACTTCCGGGAGGTTGTTCAAATCGTATTCTTCTTTTACAAATTCTATCTTTCCCGCATATACTTTTCCTTCTTCTCCTTCAGCACAACTTACGGTTACGATCTGATCATCATTTAATATGTCGGTTGCATTTCCACATCCCACGATTGCCGGCACGCCCAACTCTCTCGCTACAATCGCGGCGTGACAGGTTCGACCACCTTTATTGGTAACAATAGCGCTTGCTTTTTTCATGATCGGTTCCCAGTCAGGATCGGTCATCTCCGTAACCAGTACATCGCCTTCGTTAAACTCCTGGCCCTCAATGACCCGTTTATCCATCGAAAACAGTATATTCACCTTGCCCACAGCCACTTTATCGCCTACAGAAATTCCATTTACCAGCAACTTTTCCTGCCGGTTTTCATCGCAGATTCTAAATCCGGAAATGATGTCGTTTTCTTTTTGGGAATGGATGGTTTCAGGACGTGCCTGTACAATAAATAATTCCTTGCTGATGCCGTCGATTGCCCATTCTACATCCATAGGCGTCCATCTGCCTTTGATCTTTGTATAATAATCTTCAATTTTCATCACCCAGTCGGCCAGTTTCAGCGCTGTTTCATCTTTAAGACAAAACCGGTTTCTGAAAGTCTTATTGGTTGGAATTACTTTTACCCTTTCGTCTGTATTATCACCATACACCATCATTTTATCCTTCACGCCCATCTTTTTTTCGATCAGGGATTTGTAGCCGGTTTTCAAGGTGGGTTTAAAAACGATGTATTCGTCGGGAGAAACCGATCCCTGCACGATCATTTCACCTAATCCATACGATCCATTGATCACCACTGCATCTTTAAACCCGCTTTCGGTATCAATGCTGAAAGCCACGCCCGAAGCGCCGAGATCGCTTCTGACCATCTTCTGCACGCACACGCTCAATCCGATATCAAAATGGTTATAGCCGAAACTTTGACGGTAGCTTATGGCCCGATCGGTAAACAGCGACGCAAAGCAATTGCGCACTGCATCCATGAGTGAAGCAGGACCTCTTACATTCAAATAAGTTTCCTGCTGTCCTGCAAAGGAGGCGTCGGGCAAATCTTCCGCAGTAGCAGAAGATCGAACCGCAACGTCAGTGGAATCCTGCCCGTAAGTAGCCGACATTTTGAAATATGCGTCGATAATCTGTTCACTCAGGTTTTTTTCAAACCGGCTGTTTTTGATCAACTGCCGTACCTGTGCACCGCCTCTTCTGAGCGACTCAATTTTAGTATAATCAATCGACTGAATCATCTGATAAATCTTTTCTTCGAGGCTGTTATAAGCAAGAAATGCTTTGTAGGCTGCCACCGTTATCACAAACCCGCCAGGAATGCGGATGCCGAGGGCGCTAAGGTTTTGAATCATTTCTCCTAAGGATGCATTTTTGCCGCCCACCATTGGCAGATCGTCCATTCCAACCGATTCCAATGGAAGAATGAAGGCATCAGATGTTTTTTGCATAAGTTTGATTTTAGGAATTAAAGGTAAATGGGCGCGGATAACCGGTAATTGACTAACTTTTAATCTAAAAGCCTGAAAAATCTTTTTCCTTTGAAAAAAGTTAAAAAAATACGACTATTTTTAGAAAACTTTTTATTGCAATGAAAGCCGTTTGATTCCCATTGAAAACTCAAAACGCCATCATTTGTATTGGTAACGCAGGTGAAAGAAGGGTTTTGACTCTTTTTCCGTTGCGACAGTATCCGGCACTCATTCTATTTGATGCCCATACTTATGGTTGTTAGTATGGTCTTTATTTGCTTACATTTGCGGGCTAAATAAAACAGGAATTTTTTATGCGGAAAGGATTCATGGTAATAGCGGCGATTGCCATTATTATCAGTGCTTTACTTACCTGGTATGTAAGTACGTGGTGGGTTATTTTATTAGGGCTGGTGGTGTTTATCATCGCAACAGGAATTTATGATATGGTGCAAATTCGTCATTCCATCATGCGTACCTACCCTGTGTTGGGAAGAATGCGTTTTTGGATGGAAGCGTTGCGCCCTAAGTTATACCAATATTTCGTGGAATCCGATATCGACGGCCGGCCAATCAACCGGATTGACCGTTCCACCATCTATCAGCGTGCAAAGCAGGAGTTAGACACGATGCCGTTTGGAACGCAGTTAGACGTTTACCAGGAAGGTTACGAATGGATGAGTCATTCCATTAACCCAAAAGATTTTACCAAACTCGATCACAGCCCAAGGGTGATTGTTGGAAATAAAGATTGTAAGCAGCCGTATTCTGCCAGTATCTTCAATATCTCGGCAATGAGTTTTGGATCGCTGAGCAGCAATGCGATAGAGGCACTAAATGCCGGAGCGAAGATGGGAAATTTTGCCCATAACACCGGAGAGGGCGGTTTGAGTCCATATCATTTAAAACATGGCGGTGATATAATCTGGCAGATCGGAACCGGATACTTCGGTTGCCGGGACGCGGAAGGATATTTCTCTCCGGAAGTATTTAAGAAAACGGTTTCCGCACCTTCCGTGAAAATGGTGGAATTGAAGTTATCGCAAGGCGCAAAACCGGGTCATGGCGGTATCTTACCTGCCAAAAAAAATACGCCCGAAATCGCGGCAATCCGTCACGTGACGCCTTATACAACCATTTACTCTCCTCCGTTTCATACCGCCTTCGATTCTCCGAAAGGACTCATCCGCTTTATCGCGCAGTTGAGGGAATTGTCGGGTGGAAAGCCGGTCGGATTTAAACTTTGTATTGGTAAGAAGAGTGAATTTGTGGCTATATGTAAGGCGATGGTTGAACTGGACACCTATCCGGATTTTATTTCCGTTGATGGCGGAGAAGGTGGAACCGGTGCTGCACCACAGGAGTTTTCGAACCACGTCGGTGCGCCGCTTTTAGATGGTTTGGCTTTTGTGGACAATATGCTGAATGGTTTTGGCATCAGAAAGCATATTAAGATTAATGCTTCGGGAAAGGTTTTATCGGGATTCGATATCGTGCGGGTAATGGCGCTCGGTGCCGATATGTGTAGTAGTGCAAGGGCAATGATGATGGCGATTGGATGTATCCAGGCGCTCGTTTGTAATACCAACCGTTGTCCAACCGGCGTGGCTACTCAGGATCCGCAATTAACAGTTGGGCTCGTTCCGGAAGATAAAAAAACAAGGGTGTGCAATTACCATGAAGACACGGTGAAAACGTTTGTCGAACTGATGGGCGCAGCCGGAATCGACAATTACAAAAAACTCACCCGGTCACACCTTTACCGCCGGGTGTTTATGAATGAGGTCAGAACTTTTGAAGACATCTTCCCTTCGCTGGAACCCGGAAGTATGATTAACGGCAGAATTCCGGAAAAATATGTTCAGGATTATGAGATGGCTGATGCAGGTGGATGGTCATGAAGTGATTGGGTAGCTACAAGATTAAATGTAAAAAAGGCTGTATCAAATGCAATTTTGGTATAGCTTTTTTTTTGCGGATTGATTTTGCTTCAGATGAAACCGTTTTTTCATATTTGGATCTGAAAAACCCGAAATCAACCATCGGTTTTCGAACTTATTAATACACGGGCATAAGATTTGACGAATCAGATGAAACACTGATTTTTAAAACAGCCGTCATGTTAAAAGATAAAGTCGCCATCGTAACGGGGGCCGGGTCCGGTATTGGCAAAGCAATAGCCATCCTGTTTGCCCGTGAAGGAGCAAAAGTTGTAGTGTCAGATATCAATGAAGGGGGTGGAAGTGAAGTGGTAGCAGAAATAGAAAACGCCCATGGAGAAGCCTTCTTCCTCAGAGCCGACACTTCAAAGCCGGAAGAAAATGAGCGCCTGGTAAATGAAACCGTAAAACGTTTCGGAGCATTACACATTGCGGTTAATAACGCGGGGATCGGTGGACCGGTTGCTCCCATTGGCGAGTATCCCGTCGATGGCTGGAACAAGGTGATTGCCATAAACCTGTCGGGCGTTTTCTACGGCCTAAGGTATCAGATTCCGGCTATGCTAAAGTCGGGGCGGGGATCGATCATCAATATGGCATCCATTCTTGGAAAAGTTGGAACGAAAGGTTCCGGCGCGTACGTATCTGCAAAACATGGCGTGATCGGACTCACGGAAACGGCCGCACTCGAATACGCTGCTCAGAATATCAGAATCAATGCGATTGGTCCGGGCTATATTTCCACTCCACTCGTTACAAATTCCCTGGATGAAGCCACCAGAAATGCGCTGGTGGGACTGCATCCAATGGGCAGGCTTGGAAAACCGGAAGAAGTGGCGGAACTGGCGCTTTGGCTGGCTTCAGATAAGGCGTCATTTGTTACCGGTTCTTATTATAATATCGATGGTGGTTACCTTGCTCAGTAATCTCCTGTTGAACAAAAACACTAAAGAGAATGAATCAAAATAGAAAACTGGGAAAATCAGATCTCCTGATTCCTACGGTTACACTTGGGGGAAATGTATTTGGATGGACCGTTGACGAAGGAATGTCGTTCAGATTATTAGATCACTGGGTGGACGAAGGTTTTAATTTCATCGACACCGCAGATTCCTATTCAAAGTGGGTACCCGGAAACCAGGGCGGTGAATCTGAAACTATTATCGGCAAATGGCTGAAAAGAACCGGAAAGCGGCCAAAAGTTATGATCGCAACAAAGGTTGGAAGTGAGATGGCGGAGCATAAAAAAGGATTGAGTGCGAGGTATATCAAAGAGGCAGTAGAAGCATCCTTAAAAAGATTAAATACAGACTATATTGACCTTTACCAGTCGCATTATGATGATCCGAAAGTACCTGTTTCAGAGACCATGCAGGCTTTCAACGATCTTATCAGCGAAGGAAAGGTTAGATTTCTTGGCGCATCCAACCTGAGTCCTGAAAGAATAGCAGAATCAAATTCGTTTGCCAGAGAAAACGGTCTTCAACCCTATATCAGCCTTCAGCCGCTCTACAATTTGTTTGACCGGCAGAAATTTGAAAACGAATATTCGTCCGTTGTTGATAAGGAACAACTCGGCGTACTGCCCTATTATTCCCTCGCAAGCGGATTTTTAACCGGGAAATACCGCACAGAGGCAGACCTGACGAAGAGCAAGCGGGGAGCGGGCATCAGGCAATATATGAATGAGCGCGGAATGAGAATTTTAAAAGCAATGGATGAGGTGGCCGCCGAGCTTGATGTGCATCTGTCTGAAATTGCAATTTCCTGGCTGATTCATAAACATGCTGTTACCTCAGCAATTGCGAGTGCTACAAACGATGTTCAGTTGGGTCAATTGATTTTTGCTTCAAACCTTAGTTTGTCTGACGAACAGATGAAAAAACTTGACCTTGGCAGCCGCATCCTATAAAAAGAGCAAAATACGGGGTGAATAAGCTCGATCGCAATCCAAACATTGCGAAAACGTTTTCCATGCGGCAATTTCTATTACCTTCAACCCATAATTTTCAACTATGGAATTTGGATTAATAACTTTTGCCGACATGACGCTGGATGAGCCTGCCAAAAGCGGAAAGATTGCACATAGGCGGATACAGGAGTTACTGGAAGAGATCAGCCTTGCGGACAGCCTTGGAATCGATGTGTTTGGGCTGGGAGAGCACCACCGTCCGGATTATGCCGTTTCCTCTCCGGCTGTAATTCTGGCCGCAGCCGCCATGATTACAAAGAAGATCCGGCTGTCGAGTGCAGTTTCGGTTTTAAGTTCCGATGATCCGATAAGGGTTTTTCAGGATTTTGCAGAACTCGACCTGGTATCTGACGGAAGGGCGGAAATTATGGCCGGGCGTGGTTCCTTTATCGAATCGTTTCCCCTCTTTGGCTATGATCTTGGGGATTATGATGCATTATTTGACGAGAAATTGCGGTTGCTCCTGGCTGTAAATGAAAATTCAACGGTAAACTGGAAGGGCAAACTACGGCCATCGATCGAAAACCGCGGAGTGTATCCGAGGCCGCTGCAGCCTAAGCTGCCCATTTGGGTCGCTGCGGGCGGTACGCCGGATTCGGCAGTGCGGGCTGCGGCACTTAACCTGCCTTTGATGCTTGCAATTATTGGCGGAAGTCCGCAGCAATTCATTTCGTTCATCAATCTGTATAAGAATACCTGGTTGCATCAGGGAAAAAAATTAAGTGAAATACGCTTTGGCGTAAACAATCACCTTTATGTGGGAACGGATTCAGAAAAAGCCCGCAGCGAATTTTATCCCCACTATTCAAAGATGATGAACCGCATCGGGAAGGAACGTGGCTGGTCGGCCCTGAGCCGCGAACAGTTTGAACGTCTTTGTTCTCCATCAGGCGCATTGATGGTTGGGAGTGTGGAAGAGGTTAGCAAAAAAATCCTTTATCAATATAAATTGTTTGGATTTTCACGGTTTATGGCGCAGGCAAGCGTTGGAACGGTTCCCCATGAGATGACGCTGCGTTCAATCGAATTGTTTGCTTCGCAGGTAATTCCGACCGTAAAGCAAGCATTGCAGCTCCAGGCGTAGGCTGGAAATCGAGTCCGTCAAAATATTAAATAACCTAATCTTTGCTTTTTATATTGGGCGCCTATCGCCCGGGATTTTATTTTTACAAAATTTTTAGTTATGTTGAAAAAGATCTTTGGAACGAACCATTCTTCTGCTACCAGTTTTGCCTTACTACTACTGAGAATCGGGATTGCCGTTCTGATGCTTACACATGGGTTACCAAAACTCGACAAGTTTGCGGAAGAACCGGTTCAATTCCTTGATTTCCTCGGATTAGGAGCTACTTTGAGCCTTGCACTGGCAGTTTTTGCAGAAGTGATTTGTTCAATTCTGGTGCTCATTGGATTTGCAACCCGCCTTGCTGTAATTCCGCTGGCAATAACTATGACGATAGCCATAACGCAGGTCCACGCAGACGATCCTTTTGCAAAGAAAGAGCTCCCTTTTCATTATTTACTGGTATACATTTTCCTGTTTATAATTGGTAGCGGAAAGTTTTCTTTGGATGGACTGATTTTCCATAAAAAATTCAAACACAAATACCAGAGGTAAGAATCCTGGGCAGACAGACGCCGTCTCATATTTTTCTATAACTCAAATCCCGTTATGTTTTTCTTCAATCCGTCTAACAAAGTTTTCCAGATGAGGTTGAAGAAAGACCGGTGGATGTCGCGTTCTGCTGATCCGGGCTGAGAGGATGCCTTCCCGTTTTTCGGAGGGTTATCAGTTTGAATGATGAAGGTATTAGCGAGGAAGGTGAGGAAACCTTTTTTCTTCAATTTATCTTCCTCCTCTTTTAATGCCGTTATTTTCAAATCGTTATAAGTAAATAAAACCCTCCCGGATCCATGTGAATTGGTGCCGTTGATGTGAAATTTGATCTGATTTACTTTGAGCGATTCTATTTCAAACATGCCCATTGGCTTTGTAATTGGATTAAGCCGGGTGCCGTCCATCGGGCCAAGCAGACCGTCAACCATGAAATTTCCGGTTTTCGCATTTGCCAGATCAAAGGAAAAGGTGGCCGATAGATTTCCGGCATCCATCAGGGCGCAATCTGCTGTCAGCTTTACCCAATTATTGATGCGAACGTTTTCGGCGATATTGGTAACATTCGTCATCTTTCCATTTATCCGGTCGAAAATGAGCTTACCCGTCCGCTGGTTTTTAGGATTGACTTCCTCATAATCCACTTTGAAATTTTTCAGATTGATCACGGGAACCTGCACCGGAAAGTCCATCTTCATCAAGAGCTGATGCGGGTAATTTCCAACTTTCGACTTTTCAGGCAGGGGTTTGTTTCGATCGGCATAGATGTCGATCTGCCCGTTTGACAATGTAATCTCTCCTGCGAGAAATTTCTCCTGGGAAAGCAAGGGATACCAGTCAATATCGGAAAGGGTCGCTGACGCGATCTTCATGTCATACCGGTCTTTATAATATTTATGCTTCTTCGAAAAATCGGATTTATTGCCTCTTGGATTAAAAGAGAGTCCGGTAAGGTTCAATTGCTTCTTTGCAGCCAGAAGTTCAATAGAGTCAATTTTAAAGATATAAAGACTGTCGGCTGTCCTGATGTTGAAATCATTGTAGTAGATCGCCGCATCTTTGGCATACAAAAACCGGGAAGAATCGTATTGGGTGGTCGAATCGATAAGCACATTCCTGAAAAACATGGAAACATTCTTATAATCGCTAACTTTTCCCTGCTTTTTCAAATTGTGGTAACTGAGATCCATACCGCTGATATTGATATTCTTCACCGAGAAATGCCCCAAAGCCGTTGCAATCCGTTCATAAAATGTGGAGGTATCGGAAATGAGTGTGTCTTTTTCACCGATTCCGTGATAGATTGCGAGTTGCGGTTGTACAAGGTTGATCAGTTCGAGATCTATACGCCTTTTGTTTAAAAGGTCACCGATGTTTACGCCGTCAATGTGTAGTTGCGCAAGACTGACATTATATACGTCCACGGGTGCTGCCTTCGACTCTATCAGAAATTTTAACCGTGTCGAGTCTACTTTCAAGGAAGGATTTTTAAGATCTACGGTTGATTTCAGGATATCCACTTCAACATGATCGACTTCCAGCGAATACAATCCATTGGATCCGTTTTTGACGATTTCCTGCAATTTTGATTTCAGCAGCGGTTCGAAATCTGTGCTTTTTCGTGTCTTCAAATAATACCAGACACCGCTTGTGAGTAAAGCGAGGATAACGATCACAAGTGAAATTTTTTTTGCCATATATATTCTATAGCTGAAAACTGTGCCAAATGCAGCCGGGATTTGAGTCAAAAGGCCGGAACTTGCCACTAAAGCGGCTCATTCCTCATATACTTCCGGATTCACACAATTGGGAAGGCGTTCTCCTTTTAATCCTGCGATCGCATTTCTGGCCGCCAGTACCGACATTGCGGCCCGGGTTTCGGCTGTCGAGGATCCGATATGCGGCAATACGGCAACATTCGGAAGAAAAAGTAAAGGATCATCTTTGTCCATTGGCTCCGGATCGGTTACGTCTAAACCCGCGCCCCAGATGGTTCCGTTTTTCACGGCCTCATAAAGATCGGATTCATTGTGTACAGCGCCCCTCGATGTGTTGATGAAGATGGAAGTGGGCTTCATCTTGCTGAAGGCAGCGGCATCAAATATTCCTTTCGTTCCCGCGTGCAATGAAGTGTGAACAGAAAGTACATCGCTGTTTGTCAGCAGGTCGGTAAAAGAAACCCTTCTGGCGGTCAGCTCCATTTCGGCCTTCGCATTTGTTCCGCGGTTATGATAAATGATGTTCATGCCATAAGCCGATTTCGCTTTTTTTGCCATCTCAAATCCAATCTTTCCCAGTCCGAATATGCCCAGCGTTTTTCCTGTCAGTTCTATTCCAAGGTCTTTCGTCGGCTCAAAAAAATTCCATTCCCCATTTAAAATTCTACGATAATGGTAGAAAGCTTTTCTCGCAACCGATATCATCAGAAGAAACGCAATTTCTGCCGTGGCATGACTCAGAACTTCCGGAGTATTGCCCACCGGAATTTTCAGTCGCGTAGCTTCAGCTATATCCACATTATCGAAACCGGCTTTGTGCAATGAAATGACCTTCAGGTGTTTGCATTTGTCTAAGAAATACTTATTCATTGTTACAGCACCCGCGCTTATGATGGCATCGGCCTTTTGCGCCGCTTCAATCAGTTCTTCCTGTGTTAATTCCCTTTTTTCACGCCACATTTCAATTTCCAGCCCCCGCTCCCGCAATAAATTCAATCCCGCCTGGGGAATAATCCTTGTAATAAATACTTTCACCTTACGTCCCCTTTTTTTCAAATATCCGAAAAATAATTAATGAGTTTCCTTTCAATTTGTCAAATTTGTATTATCATACATGCCAAACGTTTAGAAAAATGAGAAAGTTTTTATGGCTGATCCTCTTATTTGTAATAGTTTCCTGCGACTCAAAAAAAGGAGATATTCCATCGATCGGTTTTGTGGATGCCTTTGAAGACAATACCATTGCCCGGGCCCGTACAGGATTTATGGATGCATTGAGAGAAAACGGATTTAATGAAAAGGATGGAAATCTTAATGTTGTCTATCGCAATGCACAGGGAAATATTCCTGTTTTAACCCAAATCATTCAATACTTCAATAATCAAAAACCCGATTTAATTGCAACCTGCCCTACCTTATCTACCATCGCTGCCGTTCAAAACAATAAAACAATTCCGGTATTTATGATGGTTTCAGGTACACCGGCGCTGATGCATGTACTCGATTCGGCCGGCAATCCTCCATCCAACCTGTACGGTGTATCGGAAAGCCTCGATTATATTGATACATCTTTTCTGTTGATTCCGCAATTTTTCCGCAAACCGGGAGTGAGCGTTGGAATGGTGTATAACCAGTCAGAACCACAATCTGTTGAAGCCATTAACCGTATAAAAGCGCTGGCTGCTGAGAATCAAATGCGGCTGGTGAGCCTTCCGGTAAACAGTTCGGCCGATGTGCAAATGGTAACGCAGGCTTTGCTTTCCAAAAAAATCGATGCCTTTTTCGCCAATCCTGATAATACGGTTTTTAGTTCCTTCGAAAGTATTGTGCAATCCTGCAACAATGCCAACGTTCCGGTTTTTACAAGTGAAGCGGGATTGGTAAGCAGGGGAGCGGTAATGGCTTATGGAGCCGACATCTATCAATGGGGGCATCAGGCAGGCGAACAGGCAGCAGCATTCCTGAAAACCGGTTCCACCGATTCCCTGAAAATTGAAATGGTAAAGGTTAGAAAGAAGGTGTACAATCCTGCTGTTGCAAAACGCTTTAATTTTACAGGGTTTACTAATTTCGAAGCCGTACAATAATGGATTTTTATCTTTCAGCCTTATTGTTGTCGATCTGCCTGGGAGCAATGGCCCTCGGAATCTATATTACAATGAAGATCTTCAACATTCCTGATATTACCACCGATGGAAGCTATACTTTGGGGGCCGTAATATCGGCTGTTTTGCTTTCATCAAATGTGCCCGTTCTTATTGCCATTTTCTGCAGCATGATAGCCGGGGCGGCTGCAGGGATTTTTACGGGCTTAATTCACACAAAGCTCAGACTCGACGCACTATTATCCGGGATTTTAGTAATGACTGGGCTGTATTCCATTAACCTGATCATCTTAGGGCGATCAAACGTGCCGTTGATTAATGTACATTCTATCTTTACTCAGGTTGCGGTATTTGGAAATGAAACCTTAAACCGCCTTTTCATTGCCCTGATCTTTATTCTGATTATCGCCCTATTGTTGAATTACCTTCTGAAAACAGATTTTGGAATAGCGATGCGGGCAACGGGAAACAGTCCCGCTATGACGAAGGCTTTGGGAATTAACAACGACAAGATGAAGATCATCGGCCTGGCCATCGCAAATTCCTTAACCGCCTTAAGCGGATCACTGATGGCACAATTCCAGGGTTTTGCCGATATTAATATGGGAATCGGAATTGTAATTGTTGGATTGGGATCCGTTTTAATTGCCGATGTACTGTTTTCCTGGTTCAGAATCTACGCCATCGGGTGGCAACTCCTTATTGTGGTGGCAGGAAGCTTTTTATTTCAGTTGGTATTGGCTGTTTCCTTATCGCTGGGAATCAATCCCAACCTGCTCAAGTTAATAACCGCCGTTTTTGTGTTGCTGATCGTTGCGCTGCCAAGGGTGGAAAGCTATTTGAAAAAAGGATATTCATCATGATCAGGCTGAAAAATGTGTCAAGGACTTTTAACAGGGGAAAACCAAATGAGGTAAGAGCCGTTCGCGAAGTGAATCTTGAGATTGCAGAAGGTGAATTTGTGGTGCTGGTAGGAGCAAACGGATCCGGAAAAACGACCTTGCTCAATCTTATCGCCGGCTCTGAAAGGCCCGATGGGGGGCAAATATTTCTGAATAATCATGAGGTAACAAAGCTGCCCGAATACCGGCGAAGCAGATGGATTGCGCGGGTTTTTCAAAATCCATTCAACGGTACAGCCCCCGATCTTTCAATTCTCGATAATTTCCGGCTTGCCGCCATCCGCACAACACAAAAAGGATTAACAATCGGCATCAATGACAAATTTCGTGCAAAGGTAAAATCAACCATCGCAGCACTCGGAATGGGGTTGGAAAATAAATTAGATCAACCGGTTGGAACCTTGTCCGGCGGTCAGCGGCAGGCGCTTACACTTTTAATGAGTGTAATGGATGAAACAAAGGTGTTATTGCTCGACGAGCCCACGGCGGCACTCGATCCGAAAACGGCAAGGATTGTGTTGAAATTGGCAGCCACCCTTATCGAAGACTATCATCTCACTGCAATTCTCATTACCCATAACCTCAAAGATGCCCATCAGCTCGGAAGCCGGATAATTCAGATGCAGGAAGGAATGATCATCCGCGATCTGGATGAGAAGGCTAAATCATCACTACTCCCGGCTGCAATGCTCGATTGGTTTGGATGATGGTATAATAATTGAACATTGGAAGGAAACTTTTGGTTATGATAAATAAGGATGAAGAAATAAAACCGGCTGAAGTTCCTGATCCAAAGCAGCCGGCGGTGGTTCCGCCTGACACGCCGAATGAACCCGACCTTCCACCGGAAGAGCCGGAAGTAGAGCCGGATGAAATTCCTGAAGAGGAACCGGAAGTTGAAATTCCGGCTGAAGTTCCAGCCGATCCCTCGCCGGCTGAGGTTCCGCCAATAAGATGAAGGAGGTTTATTCGATTTTCGAATATTCGTTTATTTTATCCAGGTGTAATAAAACAGATTGGTTGTCGTCTGATCGTTGGTACATGGGATTGAACTTTGCCCCAGGTATGATCTCGGCAAAAGTGTAGGACGTTCTGGCCACAACCGTGTTTGAAAACATGTCATCGAAGGCCTTCAACAATACAATAATCTCTCCTTTGATACTTCTAAAATCTTCTTCCTCAAAATTATAGAAAGGACTTGTTTCAGTAATAGGATGCACAATCGTCCAGTTCAATGTCAGGGAATTTACATGATTATATTCCAGTGTGAGCGGATAAAACCGGTTTACCTTTCTGCCATCCTTTTCGAGTTCAAGACCGAGGGTGAGATTGACTTCCGCATCGGAAAGTATGTTGTTTTTAAACGGAGCAACGCGCAACATAATTGCCTTACCGCCATTAAACGGCGCCAACAGGGCATTTTCGCTGAATTTGATAAATGCCGTTGGTTTTGAAAACCGTCCATACATTAAACCCGTAACCACAGCGAGTGTCAGCAATCCCAGAAACGCCTCGAATCCGCAAATTGCGTTAATCAGGAGGTTGCCTGCCTCTACCCGTCCATAACCACCCACCGTAAATGATTGGCTGCTGAAGAAGAAAGCCTCCAAAAAATGTTTGAATCTTCCTCCATCGGATGTTCCGCCAAACTGCCCCGCCCCTAAGGAATAGTAGATGGTTGCAAAAACAAAGTTTACAAACAGGTAAAAGAGCGTGATTGAAACGAAAAATTTCCAGCGGGGCATATCAATCAAAAGATGGTACCAACTGATTCTTTCAAAATAGCCAATTCCTTTTTTCGAGATATTGGGTTGCCCGTTTTTTTTCAGAAACCGGCCACCATAATTAGAAGACAGGGTTCCGAAACCCGTATTAATCTCTGTTTTTGCCCGTGGATTGATTTTCATGCTGTTTGCAGTTTGTAACTATGAAGATAGAATTTCCGTCACTTTTTCCCTTTTTATGAGGAATGTTTCAGCCCCTGCGGTTCACCCGTCTTTTTAAACCTTGAGATGAAGATGTGGTCTTTCCGCGAAAGATTAGCAGTTTTCATATGTCTGAACAATCCGACAAATAAATTTTTCCCCGTTAAAAAATTGTCCTAATATTGATTTTGCATTTATTTCCGTTTCCCCAACCAAAACGATTATATGGAAATTGAACAAGTTGTCATTCAACAGCAAGATAGGTCAAGAGGATTTATTCTGAAAGTGTCAGTGGTGGCCGCACTTGGTGGATTATTATTCGGATACGATACGGCGGTTATTGCAGGCGTAATCGGATACCTCCAAACGCGGTTTGAA
Source organism: Bacteroidota bacterium (assembly GCA_023423835.1). Lineage (GTDB taxonomy): Bacteria > Bacteroidota > Bacteroidia > Chitinophagales > Chitinophagaceae > JAFAEW01. Next base: position 39,717 of record JAFAEW010000127.1, read on the forward strand.
TTAACCTCGGCCGGAATGGGTTGGGCCGCGAGTGCTGCCATCTATGGCTGTATTCTCGGAGCCATGAGTTCCGGATATCTGAGTGATAAAATTGGAAGAAAGAAAATGCTCTTCGTGACCGCGTTTCTGTTTTTCAGTTCTTCATTGATTGCGGCTATGGCGGGAAGCCTGAACGCATTTGTGGCGGGAAGGTTCATCGGTGGGTTAGGAATCGGAGCGGCCTCGATGTTGTCGCCACTTTATATTTCTGAAATTGCACCGGCAAAATCAAGGGGAACGCTTGTAAGTCTTTATCAGCTTGCCATCGTTATCGGTATCAATCTTATTTATTTTGTGAACCTCAAGATCGCATCGCTGGGCAATGAAACGTGGAATGTAGAAACCGGTTGGCGCTATATGATCGGATCGGGAATCATACCCTCTGTGTTGTTTTTCTTCCTCCTGTTGTTTGTGCCCGAAAGCCCGCGCTGGTTGACGGCTCAGGGAAGAAATGAGGAAGCACTGGAAATCCTTTCAAAAGTAAACGGTCCGGAAAAAGCAAAACCGGTTTGGGAAGACATCAAATTTGTGTTGAACCAGGAAAGGGGAAATCTTTCAGATCTTTTTAAACCGGGCATGCGGATGGCGATGGTGGTCGGAATCTTCCTGGCGCTTTTTTCGCAGATTACCGGAATAAATGCCATCATTTATTATGCACCCGAAATTTTCAAAGCGGCAGGATTTGGGGTAGAATCGGCCTTGTCGCAAACTGTTATCATCGGCCTTGTAAATACGTTGTTTACTTTCGTAGCAATCTATCTGATAGACCGTTTGGGCCGCAAAGCCCTGTTGTTGTGGGGTGTGGCGGGAATGATCATTTCCCTCATTGCGGTTGGACTTTGCTATTATTTTAATTTTACGGAAGGTCCGTGGCTGTTGATTTTCATTATAATGTTTATCGCATCCTTCGCATCGTCCCTTGGCCCGATCCCGTGGGTAATTATTTCAGAAATCTTTCCCACAAAGACAAGAGGAGTAGCAGTTTCAATTGCAACACTGGTGTTGTGGATCGGCGTTTTAGCGATCACACAATTTACACCGATTTTGCTTGACGTTATCGGCGGTGCCTTTACCTTCTGGCTGTTTGCTTTCAATTCCGTTCTTTTGTTTGTTTTTACACTGAAATGGATTCCTGAAACGAAAGGACGATCACTGGAAGAGATTGAACAAAGCTGGAAAATACCCGCCAACGAATCATTTGTTAACAACTTAAAACAATAATGTAAAAATTGAGATCATGAAAAAATCGTTAAGTCTTGCCTGCCTGTCGGTTTCGCTGCTTTTATTCTCCTGCCAGAAGGATCTGAACCAGGTGAGTAAAATCGACCAGCCGGGTGTACAACAAAACGCATCGGGAATTGTAGCCACTCCTGATCCGTATTTTGATAGTTTGTTTACCCGTTACGGTGGCGGCTGGACCGGAGGAGATGTGGGCTATTCCCATCCGCTTCCCGATGGCCGGGTGATGTGGCTTTGGGGTGATAGTTTTTTAGATACCGTTTATCCCGACCGGCATCGTCCGGTAGTCGGTTTTATTCATAACTCAATCACGGTTACCGATGACGCAGGAAATTTTACAACTTATCATGGTGGTACACAGAAAAAGCCGAAAGCATTTTTTGCATCAAAAGATCCGAAAATCTACTGGACCAACAGCGCATTTTTAAGTGCGGATAAAAAATTTGCTTACATCCTCATGGCCAATATTTTCAATACCGGCGAGGGGGGATTATTTGGATTCAGATTCAAAGGCAGCAGTGTTGGCTTGCTCGATCTCGCCACCATGACCAAGGTGGGAACCTATGATTTTAGCATGGACAGCGTGATCGACTGGACGTCCTGCACCCTGCAGGAAGGAGACTATGTGTACATCTACGGTGCCGAATCTACCAGACTTACGAAACATGCCCACGTATCCCGCACGCCCCTGAATAATCCGATTAAGAAAATGGAATATTACGATGGAACGAAATGGGTGTCAGATCCTTCAAAGAGTGCGCGTCTCTTAAGCAAGGTATCAGAACAATATTCCGTGTTTCAATACGAAGGAAAATATTATCTGCTCAGTCAGGAAGGCGTGTTGATGAGCCCGGATATTTATCTGTATGATGCCGCAAGTCCCGTTGGTCCGTTTACCAACAAGCGCAAGGTGTACACAACGCCGCAAACCGGTGGAAATATCATCACTTACAATGCGGTGGCACATCCTGAATACACGAAAGACGGTCATCTTTTGATCAGCTACAGCGTAAACAGCAATAACGGGCGCGATCTATACAGAAATGCCGACAACTATCGTCCTTATTTTGTCAGATTGAGCGGCTGGCAGTAGAATGTTTTAACTGAAATGATTTTGCTATGAAAAAAAATTGCATCCTTTTCTTTTTGTTGCTGATCCTGTCAAACGGCCTGCGGGCCAATATCAGACTGCCATTGATCTTTGGTAACAACATGGTGCTTCAAAGAGACAAGGATGTGATTTTTTGGGGAACAGCAGATCCGGGTGAACAGGTTAGAATGAAGTTTCGCGGATCTGTTTATTCCGCTACCGCCAATGAGAAAGGAAACTGGAAGATCCGTTTGTCACCGCAACAGGCCGGCGGGCCTTACGATATTGAGTTTCGGGGAAACAACCTGGTGACGATTAAAGATGTTTTGTTTGGCGATGTGTGGCTTTGCGGCGGACAAAGCAATATGCAGTTTAAGATAAATGAATTAAACCCCCGGGCAAAAGATACGCTCCCGGTTGACATTAAAAATATCAGGATATTTACGGCCGGACTTGCCATCGATTACGTGCGGCGGGAAGAGCTCTCATCCGGCGAATGGAAAATCGCCGACCGCAGTTCTATCTCCGATTTTTCGGCAGTGGCATTTTTCTTCGGCAAATATTTGCAGGATTCCCTTCATGTTCCAATCGGACTTATCAGTGATAATCTCGGCGCAACCTCTGTAGAAGAGTGGATGAGCCCGGAGGCAATCAGTAAGTTTCCGCAATTTGACAGCTATTATTCAACCTACATTAAACCGGGAAAATCATTCGCCCAAATCGATTCTGCTTTTAAAAAAACAAAGCCGATTTGGGAAAAAGAATATTATCTGAAAGATGATCCGGGGCTGGAAGGCCAGTGGTTTCTTCCTTCAACCAATATTTCGGACTGGAAGAAAATGAAGATTCCTTCCTATTGGGAAGATGAAGGATTGAAAGATTTTGACGGATCGGTCTGGTTCAGAAGAACCTTTGATCTTACCGAAAACGATGATCCAAAACATTTCAACCTCTCGGTCGGATCGATCAATGATTACAATACCGTTTGGGTAAACGGACAAAAAATAGGAGAGGGATTTGGAAGTCAAAACTGGTTTACCTATCCGGTTTCCGATTCCATTTTGAAGGATAAGGGAAATGTAGTGGTAGTAAGGGTATTTGATGCAGGAGGTAAAGGTGGCATGTACAATTTGTTTTGGGACCAGCGGCTGGCAGGAGAATGGCGGTATAAGACGGGAAGAAAAATCAATCCTTCTGAATTTGAAAGACCGCCGGTGGTAAATGCCAATCTGTTTGGATCGCCATCCATCTTATACAATGGCTGTATTGCGCCCATTACTTCTTTCAGCCTTAAAGGTGTGATCTGGTACCAGGGAGAGTCGAATGCTTCGAGGGCCAAAGAATATCAAACCCTGTTTCCGGCCATGATAAATGACTGGAGAAAACAGTTTAATGATCCGAAACTTCCTTTTCTTTTTGTGCAACTGGCCAACTACCAGGCAGGAACAGAAAAGGAAGGACAATCAGAATGGGCCGAGTTAAGAGACGCACAGCAAAAAACGCTGACACTGCCCCACACAGCAATGGCAGTTGCGATCGATATCGGGGAAGCAGGCGACATTCATCCGAAAAATAAAATGGAGGTCGGGAAAAGGCTCGCGCTTGCTGCACTAAAATCGGTTTATGGAAAGCAGGTTCCGCAATCGCCGGTTTTTGATCGTTTCAGCCTGATCAATGACAGTATCCTCATCTACTTCCGCGAAGGGTCCGGAAACCTTCTTTCTAAAAACGGAAATCACTTTCTTCGGGGATTTCAGATAGCAGGCAAAGATCAACACTTTCAACCTGCCAAAGCATTCATTCAGAATAATCATGTAGTGGTATATAGTCCGGAGGTTAAACAACCAGCGTCGGTACGCTATGCCTGGGCCGATGATCCCGGACCACTCGATTTGTATAACGAAGGCGGCTTACCCGCTGCCCCTTTCAGAACCGATAACTGGCCCGGAATTACGGAAGGAAAACAATTTGAATTCATCCAGTAGAAAAATCGAATTAAAACTTTATTATGAACCGATCATCTCTCGTTATTGGCGCTACTCTTTTTTTAACAGCTTGTGGCACTGTAAAAAGTACTTCCCAGTTACCCCTCGATAAGTTGGACTATTCGATTCAGGATGCTCCGGATTGGACGGCATTGTTTAACCGTCAGCATGGGTGGTTTGGGGGAGACGGAATTTTTGCAATCCCATTGAATGGAAAAGAAAATGCCGCTCCAACTGATACCACAAAAAATCTGATTTGGTTTAGCGATAGTATGCTTGGCGATGTTGTTGACGGTAAACCGAAAAACCAGAAAATGGTAAATAATACCGTTGCGATTTTGACTGGTGATAAACCGGATAATAATCGGATCAGATTTTATTGGGATGAAACGGATGAGGGGCCGAAAAGCCTGTTTATTCCAAATACCGCTTCATCGGAAAAAGGCGATTATTATTGGCTGGGAGACGGATTCAGGAATGAAAAAAAAGATGGCACTATTTATATCTTCGCTTACCGCATGCACAACGAAGATTCAAAGGATGACTGGTCTTTTCGTCAGCGAGGATTGAATCTCATAAAAATCCCGAAGGGAAGCCAGCCTCCTTTTAAGGATCAGCAACAGATTGAAACGCCTTTCATGTTTAAGGGCGAAACTTCAAAAGAAGACGGCTCTTTTGGATCCGGAATATTTGTAAATACCAAACAGGCAGGAGCCTTAAATCCTGACGGATATGTGTACATCTACGGTGTTAAGGGAGCTGATAAAGGCCTGGTGGCCGCCCGTGTAAAACCGGAAGCGATTGAAGATTTTGCGTCCTGGCGATTCTGGGACGGGAAAAAATGGAATGAATCGGTTGACCAAACGGCAATCATCGTTCCTCATGTTTCAAATGAGTTAAGCGTAAGCCCGCTAAAGGATGGAAGATTTTTACTGATCTTTCAGGAAGGAGGAATGGGAAACACGGTTGCCATGCGCATCGGTGCAAGTCCGGTTGGACCTTTTGGTAGCCCGATTCGAATTTACGAATCTGAAGACACCAAAAGCAACAAGAATTATTTCGGATACAATGCCAAAGCGCATCCAAGCCTTTCAAAAGAGGGAGAGTTGTTGATAAGTTATAACGTCAACAGCTTTGATTTTTGGAATGAAATTCAGAAAAATCCAACACTCTACCGTCCGCGGTTTTTTAAAATGATCATCAAATAATTTGTTATGCTGAATAAAATGCCATTTGCGCTTGTTGCCGGATTGCTGTTATCCCTTGCGGGGCAGGCGCAAAATAAACGGGACCTCTCGGGAGAAAAACATACCGGAAGCCTTTACGGAAAATCCGCTCCGCAATGGCAGGAGATGCTTCGCCGGGAGCACGGATGGCTGGGCGCCGATGGCGTATATGCAGTTGCACTCAACGGTATTGAAACTGCCGGATCGGCCGACACTACTACAACTTTGATCTGGTTCAGTGATTCTATTTTCGGCGACATCATCAACGATTCCCTGAAAAACTGGAGCATGGTAAACAACTCTATTGCGTATCTGAAAGGCGGAACCCCATCAAAAGATAAAATTGAATTTTTTTCGCGGACAGACAGCAACGGAAACCGTTTGTCCGTTTTTGAACCGCACACGCCAAACACAAAACCCGGTGAGTATTATTGGCTGGGAGATGGATTTTTCAACCATGCTACCGACAGCACCATCTACATCTTCGCGCATAAGATCGTAAATGTGCCCGGTAGTCCGTTTCCGTTTAAACAAACGGGCGTGTCAATCATTGCATTGCCAAAAGGAAGTAAATTTCCCTTTGCAAACCAGCGGCAGATGGACTCTCCTTTATTTACTCAAACCGAGACTTCCAACTCATTTTTCGGTGCCTCCGTTATGGCAAATACCAAAGGGGCAAGAACGCCAAATCCTGATGGATTTATTTATGTTTACGGCGTTCAAAACCCCGGCGGAAAACTGTTGGTCGCAAGGGTGAAGGACAGCACATTTGAAGACTTCAGTAGCTGGACCTATTGGAATGGAAAGGACTGGGACAGGGAGCAAAAAAACGCGAAACATCTGATTGAACATGTATCAAATGAAATGAGTGTAAGCTTCCTCGAGGATGGAAGAGTAGCGGCAATTTATCAGAAAGACGGTAATTCTCCTTATACCATGCTTCAGGTGGGAGATTCGCCCGTCGGGCCTTTTTATCCCGCCAAAATGATCTATGAAACGCCGGAAATCTACCAGGATATTGATTTTTATACCTACAATGCAAAAGCCTTTCCGCACTTGTCACCCAAGGGAAAACTTCTCATCAGTTACAATGTGAATGCGTTCAATTTTGAGAAGAAAATTGAAATGTATCCGCAACATTTACGTCCTAGATTTATCACCATCGAATACCGTTGATTTCATTCGTAATTTTAAAATTTCAGCAAATGAAAACTAAATTTTTCCCCGTTCTGATAGCGTCATTCTTACTCGTGTCTTTTTCCTGCAGGAAAGTACAGGATCATGACGACCTGAGTATTTCGGTTTTATCTGAAGATCATTTTGAAACCGGAAAAACCCTGCCGGAAGCCACCTATGTAATATCGGGCCTGAGATCAAATAAAACGGTTACGCTGGCAGAAACCTCCCAGTCAGACAGTGTGGGAATATTTGTCTGGAAATATACCGACAGCAGTATTCAGAAGTGGCACATTAAACCGATGGAAGGAAACTATTACCGCATCAGCAACGCTTATAGCGGAAGGGTGTTGGCCGTTTCATCAAAAAAACAAAACGGAGAACCGGTCTGGCAAAAGCGATACGATGGGAGGGATGAAGAATTGTGGAAAATTGAAAAGGTTTCAGGGCCGGTTTACCGGATCATCAATAAGTTTAGCGGGCTTGCAATGGATTTGAATAATGGCCAGAAAAACGGTTCAAAGGTGGTTCAAACCGAGATAGCTGATAACCCCGGGCAGGGATGGCAGTTTACAAGGGTAATTGCTACCTATGTGGAAGTGGAGGGAAACAATTTTTTCAGAAGAACGAAAGGCTGGATTGCCAGTGACGGATGTGCCACGATTCCGCTGGTGGATGGAAGGGTCTTATGGACAATGGGAGATTCTGATATTGATAATTACGATTCTGTAAAGCAGCAGATGACTTGCCTTTTTCAGGTGAGAAATTCAGGATTGTTGCAGCCATCGAAAACAGATTGGAACTGGCAAAACACGCAAACACTGATTGGCAACCCCTTCCCCGGATTCCAAAGCTATTTTAAAAACAAGGCCGATGACGACTACTTCATGTGGCCGGGTAATGGATTTCAGGTGGAAGGAAACGACACTATCTACGTTTATAACTCGCCTTTAAAAACAAAAGGAAAGGGATGGGAACAAGACGGAAATGAACTCTGGGCAAAGGTTAGGTCGTCAGACATGAAAGTGCTCGGATACTCGGAGTTGCCCGATTTCAATGGAATCAATTTCGGCCAGGGAATTGCAAACCTGAATGACGGTTATATTTATGCTTTCGGAAGCAGGCAAACTTTTATCTACAGCAATGTGTACGTGGCACGGTTTCCTGTTTCTGATCCGGATAAGGGATGGACCTTTTGGACAAAAGATGGCTGGAGCACCGACATCAAACGCGTAAAACCTCTGGCTGAAGCGGCATCGAACGGTGTAGCCGTTTGTTATTCGAATAACCGGTTTTATATTTTCAGCACCGAATTTAATGTGGGTTGTGATCAGGGAAGAAAGATTTATGTTTCTGTAGGCGATTCACCTACGGGATCATTCACCTACCGAAAGGAGATCTATGAGATTCCTGACCGGTTGGAAGGCCACTCACCGTTTTTTTACGGCGTAAATGCTCATCCGGAGTTTAACGATCAACGGAATGAACTCCTGATTACCTACAACATCAACGGTTATGGTGATTGCGTAAAAACCTGTTTCAGAGGCTGGACCGATCCTGATACTTACCGTCCGAGAGCCGTGAGAATTCCTTTTGAAATTTTGGATAAGTAGTGAAAAGAATATCGGGAAATTATAAAATAAAGGATCTTCTCTTTGTCATTGTTTCGGGCATTGCAACCCAACTCGCTATTACACATCAGTTGGGCTGGCTGGCATGGATCGCTTATGTTCCTTACTTTCTGATCCTTATCGAGGTACATAAAAAGCAAAGCTTTTTCTATGGCGTGCTTTTCGGACTTTCAATTGCAGTTCCATCTTTCTTCTGGATGATTCCCGGCTCAGCCCGCTTTACAGGAAGCAGCAGCGGGTATGGAATCGTCGTGTACGTTATTTCCGTAGGGATCCTCGCAGCTTATTTTGGATTGATCAATCTGTTTTTAAAACAATTACAGATAAAATCCGGTTCAAAAGCCATTCTATTAAATGCTTTCATTTATTCCGCCGTATTTGTGATCGGTGAATACGTTTTTTCTGCTGTGTTTGAAACGATGCCGTGGTTTGGATTTCATTCGGGAATGGCTTTGACGAGCAATATTTATTTCATCCAACCCGCATCTGCGGGTGGAATCCCGGTCTTGTCGTTTTTTGTCGTTCTCGTGAATGCATTTATTGCGATTACCATTTTACAAAAAAGGTTTGCAAATCTCTGGATTCCCGTTTCTGTTTTCTGCCTTTACTTTTTATGGGGATTTCTGGAATATCAAAATCATAACCGCGCCGCCAATAGTGATAGATCGATTAATGTCGCATTGGTCAACAGTAATATTGCTCCGGAAATAAAATGGAACGATTCCACCGGAAACTTTTTGGTCAACGGCCTATTTGATCTGAATAAGAAAGCCGCGGCTTTGCATCCGGATCTTGTGGTCTGGACAGAATCGGCCGTTCCCTGGACCTACAGTGCCGATGACGATTTTTTGAAGGAGATTAACAGGATTTATCAAAACGATTCTGCCACACAATTGCTTGGGATGAATACGGAATCAGGCCACGATGTAGTGTATAATTCGGTCTATTGCATCCAACCGGATGGCCGCGTAGAAAGCCGGTACGACAAGCGTTTTCTACTTTCTATGATTGAGGAAAGAAAAGCGGGGATCTTATTTCCATTTTTATCGAGCAATGGATTTGAGGTTGCAAAGGGAGAATCAATGGAACCCCTCAATACGCCTTTTGGAAAAGCAGGAATCATGATCTGCAATGAATCTACGGTTGCTTCCGCCGCCCGTGATATGGTGCGAAACGGAGCGGACTTTTTTGTCAATATCAGCAATGATGGATGGTTTAGCAATTCTTATCTCGTTGATCTTCATTTTTACAATGCAAGACTAAGAGCAGTTGAACAAAGGAAACCCTTAATAATCAACAGCAACCGCGGTTATAGTGGAGCGATAGATGCGAATGGTGATGTTTTGAGGAAAATAAAAAGCGATGAACCATTTGTTGAAACCGTTAAAATCGATCCCGATAGCGATATTTCATTTTACTACAATTTTCCTTATTTCATCCTTGCAGTTTCAATTCTGACTATTCTGGCTGCATTTTATTTCAAACTAAAAAAATAGCTCTTCGGCCATGCAACGTTTGTAAACTTTGTGTCGTCAACTAATTGCATGCCATTGGAAGATCAAGAGAAATTGGTGAAGGAATGCCTGAAGGGCAAGCCGGGAGCGCAAAAACGGTTGTATGATCAGTTTGCGTCTTCTATGCTTGGTGTTTGTTACCGGTACACCAAAAACCTTCAGGATGCCGAAAATGTTTTACAGGAAGGTTTTGTGAAGGTTTTTCTTAATCTCCACAAGTTTAGAAATGAAGGTGAGCTGGGAGGGTGGATCCGCAAAATAATGGTAAACAGCTGTATCACCTACCTGAAGGCAAACCGGCGCTATTCCTACGAAATGCCTTCTCCGGAATATGCGTCGCATCCTGTTATTCAGGACGATCTCGATCTGAAGATGGATGTAAAGCAACTCGCCGGCCTCATACGCGAACTGCCATCCGGTTATCAAACCATCTTTAACCTTCACGCTATTGAAGGCTTCTCTCACGTGGAAATCGGAGGGATGTTAGGAATCAGCGATGGCACAAGTCGTTCGCAGTATGCCCGGGCAAGATCAATGCTGATGAAGTGGATTCGATTTTATTCATCACAGGCAAAAGGTAGTTCTTATGGCTAACCAATTTGAAAAAGATATGCATGAAAAAATGGAGGAGCTAAGAATTTCTCCATCTGCTTCCGTTTGGGAAAATGTAGACAAGCGCCTTAAAACTGCCAGGAGAAAAAAGCGATTTATCTGGATAGGTTTGCTTTGCCTGTTTCTCGTTTCCGCCTGGATAATATTTTATTCGCCCTCAAAGACCGATCGCCATCAGGCGGTCGAATCACGTAAAATAATCGATTCAACAACCGGAAGCCGAACCATGGAGCCTAACTTCCATAAAAATGAAATAGAATATGCAGACGGGGCTGCAACGGAGAAAGGAAATACGGTAGCGGGCGAAAAAGTGATGGCTGCTATCAATGGCAAACACTCCACCTCAAGAAAAAATTACATCCAGTCCGAATTGCTCCATTCCCACACGACCTCTGTTGACACGACAGGGATGAAAACCGAAAGTGAATTGTTGGATGACGGAAAAGCAGAAGAATTAAAACCGCTTCCCGGCGACGGCTTAATCGTTTTCAGAGACGCATACGCGGGCGACACTTCTACCCACAAAAACTATTTCAACATGGAACCTGAGGCGCCATCTATGATGCTATCAGAAGTAAATGGGCCAACGGATTCGATACCGGGCGACGCAAAAAACCGGGAAAATCTCAAACAGAAAAACAGGCGCTGGGAGATCGGCTTTTCTGTGCATCCGGGATTGACATTGACCGGCAATTTATTTTCTGAAAACAAAAACAGTTCGGGCTTTTACAACAGCGGTGGTACACCACCACCGATTGTTGAACCGCCGGTGGGTTATCCTTTCGATATTAAAAATAATTTTGGTTTTGAAGCCGGGGCATACATTCGCAAACCCATAGCAGAAAGACTCAGCCTAACGGCCGGATTGAACTACCAGTATTTTTCTGCCCTCGTCAAAATTTCCGAAACAGTTCAGTCAGGAAATTATAATTATATGCGTACGTATCAATCCCGAAACGGCTTTCATCATATCGCAATTCCTATCGGTATTCAAGCAGATCCCGGTAATAAGGGATTCATTTCCTGGGACGTCGGATTTTCTGTTACCCGTTTTATCGGATCCAATGCATTGAATATTGATTCTGCTCTGACGTTTCATGACAATAAGGTTTTCAATAAAATTAATTTCGGTTTAAACGGTGCACTGCTCTTCAGTGTTCTGAATAACGCGAACTATCGATTTTCCCTAGGTCCTTATTACTATTTCAACCTGAACCGGATTGCCGGGGCAGGAATTTATAAGGATGATCGTTTCAGTTTAATTGGACTGAAGGCACAATTGCTCTTAAAAAAAAATAAATAAGCAACGTTTTTCTAAGTAAGCGAGTCAGGTTTGAAAAAGAGTTTGTATGAAGAACAGAATTTTGTCAATTGGTCTCTGCTTATCGATCGTTACCAGTTCTATTTTTTTATCCGGTTGTTTTAAGCAAACCTGTAAACAGACGGAAACGGTCACGCTCTATCGTCCTGTTTATCAGGAAATGGAAACAGTTAAGGGAAATATCAAAAGCAATCCTGCTAAACCTATTGAACATCCGGGCAAACTTTTCATTCTCGGAAAATATATCTTCCTGAATGAAATTGATAAAGGCATCCATGTAATCGATAACACTGATCCTATGCACCCCGAAAATGCGGCCTTCATTGATATTCCAGGCAATCTTGATCTGGCGGTAAAAGGATCGGTTTTATATGCTGATCTTTATGCTGATCTGGTAACAATCGATATATCAGATCCGCTGTCTGTAAAAGTATTAAATTATAATACGGGCGTATTTCCCCACCGGAATTATGGATTGGGCTTTGTGTACGATTCGCTCCGGATCATCAGCAGCTGGGTAGCGGTTGATACGGTACTTACCTCAACCTGCGATCCGGTGCAACCCTATCTCGATTATTATTTCAATGCTTCCTCAGGAGGAACAAGATCATTTGCTGCTTCTCCGGTTGGTAAGGGTGGTTCTATGGCAAGGTTTGCCATCACCGGAAATTATCTTTATACCGTTTCTTATAGCGGTCTGAATGTCTTTAATATAACAAATGGTGAAAAGCCTGAATTTTCGAATAAAGTTAATCTCGACCTCGCCACCGTTGAAACTATCTTTCCGTTATCAGATAATCTCTTCATCGGCGGCCGGAACGGAATGAATATTTATAATATTTCCGATCCGCTGAATCCTTCGTTGACCGGGCAGTTTGGCCATGTTCAAAGTTGTGATCCCGTAATCGCGGATGAAGACTATGCTTATGTAACGCTACGTGGAGGAACAATGTGTAATTCGTTTACAAACCAGCTGGACATATTACAACTCAATCATCTTACCGATCCGGTTTTGATGCAATCTTATGGAATGACAAATCCTCACGGACTCTCAAAAGATGGTGATCTGTTATTTATTTGCGACGGCGAGGCCGGACTGAAAGTTTTTGACGCCGGCGATGTTATGGACTTAAAGCCGGTAGCCGAGTTTGAGGGGATGAAAACCCATGATGTCATTGCTTTCAATAAGATCGCATTGGTGGTAGCAGAAGATGGTTTGTATCAATTTGATTATTCAAATGAGAATGCCATTCATCTGATCAGTGTCCTGAAAATCCAGAAATAGCGGAAAGACATTGTAATGGGTTTATTGCTGATCCGGCGGCCAGGAATAAATTTGTGTCTGGCAGTTACAACCCATAGCAGATTTCCTCTCACTATTACAATTTCAACCTCCGATGAATCAGCTATACCTGGCGTTTGTTGTTCGTTTTCCACCATTTACCGTAAATCCGGATATAATAAAATAAAATACCTTCGCACTAAAATTTGCCATGGTAAGTATAGATTTAAAAAGGGTGGATGATGCCTTTGCTATGGAGGCAACAGACAGCAATGGGCATACCGTCAGAATGGATACCGGCGCTTCAAATGGAGGGAATAATTCCGGCGCAAGTCCGATGCAATTATTGTTGATGGCGTTGGGCGGATGCAGTGCAATTGATGTAATTGACATTTTAAAAAAGCAACGACAAACAATTTCGGATTATAAGATGAAGGTGAATGCCGAACGCGAAAAGGACAAAACACCCGCGCTCTGGGAAACGGCAGAAATTGAATTTTATATTTATGGAAATGTAGAACCGCAAAAAGCAAAAAGGGCAGTTGAATTATCAATGGATAAATATTGTTCGGTGGCTGCTACATTATTGAAATCAGGAACGAAACTATCGTGGAAAACTTTTGTAAACGATCAACCAATTAAAGAAGATAATTATGACGCATTGGCTGGTGAAATCTGAACCTTCGGTTTATAGCTGGGATCAGTTGGTGAAAGACAAGAAAACCATTTGGGACGGCGTTCGCAATTATGGTGCAAGGGTGCATTTAAATGCAATGAAAAAAGGCGATCCCGTTTTTTATTATCATAGTAATGAAGGATTGGAAATTGTCGGCATTGCGAAAGTGGCGAAGGAAGCTTTCCCCGATCCAACGGCAACCGACAATAAAGGCTGGGTGGCGGTGGAACTTTCACCCGTAAAAAAACTTGAAACACCGGTTACCCTTGAATCGATTAAGCAAAACCATAATCTCGCTGAAATGGCACTGGTAAAAAACAGCCGGCTAAGTGTGCAACCGGTAACGGAAGAAGAATGGGATGAAGTGCTGAAGATGGCGGGAATGTGAGGAATGACCGGCAAATCAGAACCGGCCTTGCAGTGGGGATAACCTTATAATCTCAAAAACGCTGCACTACTTTATGGAATAAGGTGATAAGGTTTGAGTATCGATGGTTCCAGGACCTGTTATGAAGGTAATAAGGTTAAGGATGCCCGTTTGACTCTTGTCTTTTGTTTTCGGTCCTCCTGAACGAACGTATTACCTTATTACCTCAATAACAATCGTTGCTGTTTTAGCGAAAGAAAGCTTATTACCTTATAATCTCAAAAACGCCGCGCTACTTCATGGAATAAGGTCATAAGGTTTGACTATCGATGGTTCCAGGACGTGTTATGAAGGTAATAAGGTAAAGGATGCCGGTTTGATTCTTTTCTTTTGTTTTCGGTCCTCCTGAAAGAACGTATTACCTTATTACCTTAATAACAACCGTTTCCGTTTTAGAGAAAGAAACCTCATAACCTTATAATCTCAAAAACGCTGCGGCTACTTCATGAAATAAGGTGATCAGGTTTGAGTATCGATGGTTCCAGGATCTGTTATTAAGGTAATAAGGTTAAGGATGCCCGTTTGACTCTTGTCTTTTGTTTTCGGTCCTCATGAATGAACGTATTACCTTATTACCTTAATAACAACCGTTTCCATTTTAGAGAAAGAAACCTTATTACCTTATAATC
>JAFAEW010000031.1 GCA_023423835.1 Bacteroidota bacterium
TAGTCGACTTTATAATCTCTAATAGTGGTTGAAATAGCTTTTTGCAACGCAAAGGCGGGCAGGGCGGGAACTTCTGAAGGAAAATAATCATCCGACGTTCCTTCCCCCCTGATTGCGGCGATCGGCAATAACAGGTCTCCCAGTTTATTACGCTTTTTCAAGCCTCCGCACTTTCCCAGAAACAAGACGGCTTTCGGATTAATCGCAGTCAGCAAATCCATAATGGTTGCAGCGCCCGGACTTCCCATTCCGAAGTTGATGATGCTTATGCCTTCGGAAGTAGCACAGGGAAACGGGCGGTCTTTCCCTACAACATTTACTCCCTGTAATTCAGCAAATTTTTGTACATAATTTGAAAAATTTGTGAGCAGAATATATTCTCCAAAATTTTCCAGCTCTTCTCCGGTATACCTGGGCAACCAGTTCTCAACAATTTCTCCTTTTGATTTCATCTTTTTCTTTCTTTTTCTGATCAGGCTGATCAACAATCTACGGGTGTATAAACTGGTTAAAGGTATTAATTTTAAAACGGATTGTGCATCCGTCTGTTTTGATATAGGGATTACTTTTGTAAATGCTGCAGCCGGAATATCCAGATTTTGATTTCAAAATAAAAACAGTTGGAAACACTCGTTATATTTTCGATGAGATACGAAAAAAATGGCTGGTTTTTCTGCCTGAAGAGTGGGTACGGCAAAATTTCATCCAATACCTGATCCGCGTAAAAAATTATCCGCCTTCGCTCATTGCGGTGGAGAAAGGCATTCAATTGGGAGAACTGAAGAAACGATGCGACATTGTGGTGTATAAATCTTCGCGCCCGTGGATGATCATCGAATGTAAAAGCAGTTTGATAACCCTTTCTGAAAAAGTGGTTGACCAGATTTTGCGCTATAATATTTCCCTTCGCGTGCCTTATCTGGTGATCACCAATGGCCATCAGAATTTCGCTGTTCAGCTGGAAAATGAATCCCTTTTGCCCCTGCATGAATTGCCGGACTGGTAAAAGCAGTGTATAAAGCGCTGGTTGTTAAAAAAAATTAAAAACTTCTTCATTTATGTTAATTTAATCCCTAAATTGCTCGTGATTTCCTTCCTCATTGAGAACAACGAACTTTTTTATTAATTAACAAAAACGAAGTAAGATGAAAAAAATTTTGACTTTTTTCAGGTTCGTGTCACTTTCCCTTGTCGTAATGCTCGCCTCAACGATAGTGGTAAGTGCACAAAACGTTGACGCAAAAGCCGGAAAAAACCTGGTTGCGAAAAATGCGGCAATCTTAGGATTGACCTCGCAGGAGATTTCAAACAGCCGCGTTTCTGACGTTTATTTTGATCAGACATCTGGTTCAACCATGGTGTATCTGCAGCAAACCTATAAAGGTGTTGACGTTTTCAATTCCATCCAGTCGGTGGCCTTCAAGGGAGATAAAGCCGCCGTTTTTTCTGCTAAAAGAATGGCAGACCTCGAAACGCTGGCTGGCAACAAAGGCGCCAATCCAAAGATTGCGGCCCAACAGGCTGTGCAGTCGGCAGCTGCCCATCTCGGACTTCCTGCACCGCAGCAATTGGTTGCAACAAAGTTGAAGGGAGATGCGAGACAACTGGATTTTGGTAAAATCAATATTTCAACGCTCAATGTGACCGCAAAATTACTTTGGGTAATAAACGACAAAAATCCGTCTGCAACACTTTGCTGGCAGATCATGGTTCAGCCAAAGGGAAAACCAGACCTCTGGCTGGTAAACGTTGACGCCGAAAACGGCAATGTTATCAGCAAGGAAAATCTGAATATTAGTTGCGATTTTACACCGGTTCACAAAGTGGTAAACAAAAATACGCAGGCAGCAGGCAACTCTTCAGATCTCGACGCACTACTTTCAAGCACCAAAGCGGGATACGGTGTAATTCCATATCCTGCTGAAAGTCCGAATGTACAGCCACCTTCCGCAGCTATCAATCCCTGGAAAATGGCCGGACCGGGAAACAATGCTACCACCTTGCAGTGGAATAATGACGGCACCCAGGTGTATGACAGTACACGGGGCAACAATGTGCTTGCACAGGAAGACAGAAATGGTAATAATGGATCCGGCGACGGAGCGGTGTCGCGCAGAAAAAATGTGATTGCAATTGCCTATCGTCCAGACTTCTCACAAGATCCAACCACTCCTAATAACCAAAAGTTTGCGATCACGAATCTGTTTTACTGGAACAATATCATGCACGATATTTCCTATCAATATGGATTTGATGAACCGTCCGGAAACTTCCAGGCCAATAATCTGGGCCGCGGCGGCGCCGGTAATGATTTCGTTTTTGCCGATGCACAGGATGGCAGCGGAACCAACAACGCGAACTTCTCTACGCCTTCAGACGGATCGAGCCCAAGAATGCAGATGTTTCTGTTTGATGCTGTTCCAACTACAACCATTCTTTCTCCGAAGGAACTTGCAGGTAATGTAAATTCTACAGAAAGTGCCTTTAGTAGCAATAACAAATTAAGCGTTAAAGGACCGATTGTAGGACAGGTTGTATTGTACCAGGATAATATTGCTGACACCTCTCATTATGGATGTGATGTTCCTTTTAACGCAAGTGAACTCAACGGAAATATAGCACTGATTGACAGAGGTAACTGTAATTTTACCGTGAAGGTTAAAAACGCCCAAAATGCAGGAGCAATCGCCGCAATCGTGGTGGACAATGTTCCGGGAGAATATCCTATCGTGATGGGAGGAACCGACAATTCCATTGTAATTCCTGCTGTGATGGTTTCTTATGAAACCGGTCTTCAAATGAAAGTCGCTTTGGGAGCCGGTGAGTCTGTAGCCGTTTCTATGAAGGGAGGAACAAGACTCGACGGCGATCTCGATAACGGCGTTATTGCGCATGAATACACACACGGCATCAGCAACCGTTTAACCGGAGGACCTAATAATGTAAGCTGCTTATTTAATGCCGAAGAAGCAGGAGAGGGCTGGAGCGACTATGTTGGACTGATGGTAACAAGAGATTGGTCAAAAGCAACCATGAATGACGGAGCGAAAGCTTCTCCTATTGGAACTTATGTTTTAGGACAAGGTCAGGATGGTCCTGGCATTCGTACTTATCCGTATTCCACTGATATGTCAATTGATCCCTGGACCTATGCCGATATGGCAAGTTCCGGTGGCGAAGTGCACGTAATTGGAGAAATATGGTGTACAGCCGTTTGGGAAATGACCTGGAATATTATTCAGCAAACAAACAAAATTGAAGGCAACTTCTATAAGAGTAATTCAAATGCCGGCAATACCATCGCCATGCAACTGGTTATGCAGGGAATGAAATTGCAACCTTGCCGTCCCGGGTTTATTGATGGAAGAAACGCTATTCTCCAGGCCGACACGCTTCTGTATGGCGGTGCTTACAGTGCAGCTATCTGGAAAGCATTTGCAAAAAGAGGAATGGGCATCTACGCCTCTCAGGGAAGTTCAAACAGTACCACCGACCAGATCGCTGATTTTACTGAACCATTTGCAAATCCAATTGTAAGAGGAAGCCTGATCGTGGAAAAGCAAAATGAAAAGGCCGTACTTCAATGGCAGGATCTGTCACAGTTCAAAGCCGGAAACTTCGTTATTGAAAGAAGCGCAGACGGCATTCATTTCGAGCCAATCGGACAGGTAGAACTCTCCGATGTTGCAACGCCCGGTCATTACACAGATATCAATCCTGCCAACGGAGTTAATTACTACCGTATTGCACAAAACGATGGCGGAATGGCAGTTCGTTCAGAAGTGAAAACACTTGACTTCAACGGCATTTCCGTTTATCCGAACCCGGCCAGGGACATGGTTAATGTAGTGGTGAAAGGCAACACCAAAATGCTTAAACTGAACCTGGTATCCGCAACAGGAAAGGTTATCAAAACATTTGAAATGAGCGGAGAACACAAACAACTGAGCTTGCCTGCTTTGCAACCAGGGATGTACCTGTTGAAGGTTTCCGGCGACAATTTCAGTCAAACCCAAAAATTAATCATCCGATAAAACCGGTTCGATAATTTTTACGGCCGCCCAGCTTTTGGGCGGCTTTTTTTGTGCGCCCACTGATCCCATTCCATTATCCGGATCTTCATAAACTGGGGATAAAATTAAAGAAATCCTGCTAGTGTGGCATGATTTTTAGTATTAGAATGGTAGTTTTTTAAGGGTTTAGGGTTGAAAAAAGGGGCTGCCGTTCTCTGCGGCCCCCATTTTTTTTTAGAACCCATACAGACTTCCACCCTTTGCAAATACCCGTTCAATCTTTTCAAGTACGTTTTCATCGGATTCCAAAGGTGGGGCATGATGCGGTTTTGACCTCGCATCGATTATAAGCGGGCCATTGCACCCCCAGTGTTTATTTTCATAAAAACTGTCTACTCCATAAATATCGGCGGCGGGATTTGAACGCGTGAACGTTACCCAAAGGAAATTGGCGAGGTTTGCCGCCGTAAAGCGGGCATCGTCGCAAAGAATAAATAAAGGAAACCGGTCCAGATTCCCCTTACTTTTTAACATACTGCAGAACGCTTCTATTTCGAGCTTTGCCGTTTGATAAGAAATAAAACGGTGAAACTGCACCGCTACCACGCCTTCAAACACCGATTGCATTAGAAAATCAGAACCAAGCGATTCCACCTCCGTTCCGAGAGATCGTAAAACTCCTCCATGCGCCGCAAAAACGACCTTGCTTCCGCTGTTCAATCCGCTTCCGGAATAGTCGAGGGTATCGATGGAAGTGTTTGTATAAAAATGAAGGTCTCTTTTCCAGTCAATCCTTTCAAGTACATATTTCATGAAGGACCTTATGTTTTTTGTTGAAAGATCGGGCTGTTCATCGCTCGTTATCCAAAGAAATTTCGCAAGACTTAACTGACCGGTTCCGAGGATGCGATTGGCAATCGTCAGCAATTCCGAAGGCTGACGAACAGGTTCAAACGGCGTGTAGCGTTCGCTGCCAATGGCAAGCAAAAGCGGATGAACACCCGCTGCATCGACGGCATTAACCTCTTTAAGCCCGGGGATTTCCACCTGCAATGCATCACCGGTAATTTCATGGATCAACTCACCGAAACTCGTGTCTTCCTGTGGCGGTCGTCCCACAACCGTAAACGGCCAGATCGCATTTTTCTTCGCATATACCTTGTGCACCCGCATTACAGGAAAATCGTGTTGCAGGCTATAATATCCGAGATGGTCGCCAAACGGTCCTTCCGGCTTATTCTCAAGTGGAAAAACTTCTCCGGTAATCACGAAGTCCGCATCGGCACTCAGGCAGTATCCATCCTCATAAAAATACCGGAATCGTCTTCCTCCCAGTAATCCCGCAAATTTCAGTTCGCTTAGCCCTTCCGGCAACGGCATTACAGCCGCTAAAGTGTGCGCAGGAGGTCCGCCAACAAAAATACTGACCTTCAAAGGTTGGCCCTTCCTGTTAGATTTTTCCTGGTGAATGCCAATTCCCCGGTGGATCTGGTAATGCAAACCAACTTCTTCATTTACACGGTATTCATTTCCCGACAGTTGGATTCGATACATGCCAAGATTTGAGTTTGCGATGCCGGCACGATCAATATCTTCACTGTAGACCTGCGGAAGGGTAATGAAGGCGCCGCCGTCCTTGGGCCAGTGATGGATTTGAGGAAGATCGGCGATACGGATTTCATTGAACAGTGCCCGGGCCGAGCGATGCTCTATCGGAAAAGCCTTCAAGGCGTGCCATCCGGCTGAAATGCCTTCGAGCGGCTTCCTGAGTACTGCCGCAGGATTGTTTTTTAGATTAATGACTTTTTGCACGGCAGAGAGCGTATCCCGAAAGATAAACCGGCTGCGTTCCATCGATCCGAAAATATTAGAGGCAGCACGGAAACGACAACCTTTCACCTTCTCAAATAACAAGGCCGGGCCATTCTTTGCGTAGATCCGCAACTGGATAGCCGCCATTTCCAGATAAGGATCCACTTCTTCGGTTACCCTTATCAGATGGCCGTTTCGTTCAAGATCGGCTAAACATTGTTCGAGTGCAGCATATGCCATAATCTTCAGCTAATTACCATAAAAATGGCAAACTACAGATTTTTAGGACAATTACTTTGTCTCAAAAACCTTTTTGAAGAGCCGGATGACATGGTTCTTCCGCTCCCATTGCCAAGCGAAAAAGAAATCTTCAGGGAGATGGTATAGAAGTTATCATTAAAATCGGGGTTTCCGCGTTTCCCATTCGTTTGAAATTCTACCGGAGGTTTCAGTTCATCACCCCTGAATGAGAAATAGGAAGCATAAGGTCCGTGGGCGGCAGAAAGCAGGGCCGTATCTACATAATTGGTACTGACATCGTCGAAATAGTCGGTAAACAGTTTCCTGAAAGCCAGTTCCGCACCGACATTGATTTCGGGGGATAGTGCATATTTAAATCCAGAGCCAAACGGAATGGCAAATTGCGTTAAAGAATAAGGTTTCTTTTCAGGAAATTCAGACAAACCCTGGCCTTCAGTTCCCAACGGCTGTAGATAAACTTTTTTCCCGGTTGAATCATAGGAGTAGGGGTTAAAAGAATAAACCGAAATGCCTGCAAAAGCATAGGGCGTAATTTTTCTTTTTTCGGGTATTGCCCAAAGATCTCCCTCGAGTCTCAAACTACCCTCATTTATGCTGGTGGAAAAGCTCAGGTTTCGGAACGCAAGGGCGGGATAAGATAATTTATCATCTGCATCCACTTTACCATGCATATAGGCGGCGGCAATTGAGAGGTGAGATCCGAGTCTGTACGTTAAACCAAGCCCTGCAGCAAGATTTGCCCTCTGAAGCGTGAAATTTTTGGCCTGAAGGTCTCCGCCATAATTGATTGCTCCACCGTAGATATCGAGAAAAAGATTTTGAGAATAGCCGTTTACGATAGTGAATGCCGCGAAAAGAAGAAGTATTGCTTTCTTAGAGAACATAAAATTGACGAAAATAAATAATAGGCTGCTAGTTACCAAGAATTAATCCAACAACCTCTTCTGTTTTGATTTCTTAACGTTTTTAACATTATTCGGTTTTGCAATAAATATTTGATTACTTTCACTTCTCTTTGCAGGAACCGATCTTGATTTGCTTATTTTGATTTTATGGTGCAATTAGATTTTGTTTACTTACCAGGGTTTGCGAATTATTTACTCACACACAGGCTAACTGAATTTTCACTCGTGCTGAGTGATTTGTTACGAAGCCAGGATATGCCGCTGCTTCAGGCATACGAAAATCTTGATGAAGAACAACGGGTGAAAATTTCGATTGATTCCAATAAAAAAATGCTGAGTCGCATTGCTGAAAACAGGGTTTCGGCTTTCATTCATGAATCAGTGGAAGAGTGGGAGAATAATGAAATTCCGCAGATAACCAAAAATGAAATAGATGCTGCAGATATCAGCATTTTGAGTTACGCACGAAAAACCGCGTTTCGCAGTTTTCTTAACGAATACGACCCTTCTCATGGGCAGTTTTCGGAAATAATGGAAGAGGTTGACCGGTTTTGTATGGCAATTGATACTGCCTTAATCAGACAACAGGCAACGATTCAAAACCGGTTGTTTCAACAGGCGCAATCGATGGCAAAAATCGGCAATTGGGTGTGGAATGTACAAACGGGAAAAATTATCTGGTCAGCAGAGATGTTCAGTATTTATGAGGTGCCACAAACTTCAGACATTTCCGTTCGGCTGATAGAAAGCATGATGCATCCGGAGGACTGGAACAGGGCGGACAGCTTGCTGGAAACTTTATTGCTCCGCGGCACGATTGCAGATTACTATTACAGAATCATTACCGGATCCGGTAAAACGAAGGTGTTGCACATGCTGGCGAGTGCAATAAGAACAGAAGGAAAATCAGAATATCTTACAGGTACGGTACAGGATGTAACGCAGCAGAAATCAATAGAAAACTCGCTGTTCGAACAGCAGAATCTCGTTCAGAAGATTGCGGATGTTTCGCCCACAATTATTGCTGTTTATAGCATCGAAAATAAAAAGACAGTTTTCATCAATAAGAAAGTGGAAAGTCTGCTCGGCTATTCTTCAGAGGAAATCCTTGGATCAGACCTCGATCAGCTGCGGTCAATCGTTCATCCCGATGACCTTGAGGGTTTTATACTCAACATGAGGAGACTGTTTCAACCGATGGAAACTGAAAGACCGGTCAGCGACCGGAAAGTATCCGAAATATCGGTAAGGCTGAGGCATAAGAATGGCGATTATAAACCGTTTTGTAATTACCTGACGGTGTTTAGCAGAAAGGATGGCATAGTGACTGAAATTTTGAACATTTTAGTAGACAATTCAAATGAAGTTGAGTTGAGAAGAGGTTTGATAGAAGAAAAGAACTTTGCCGAGCTTCTCACTGAAATGAGCATGCATAGCATCATTGCCGTCGATTGCAACTACAACGTGAAAGTATGGAATGGCGAAGCGGAGAAAAAATTTAAAAAGAACAAGGAATCGATTCTGCATTCCCCGCTTTTTTCCGTGCTCGATGAAGAAAATCATTTTGAGTTAAAGGAATTCCTGGCGGAAGCATTGGCAGGAAGGGATGGTTACAGAGAAAAACAACGTTTTTATTTTGATGAGGAGGCATGGGCGCAGCTCCACTATTGTCCCGTGAAAGATGAAGGGGGCCACATAATCGGCGCCGTTGTTTTTATTTCTGATATCAGCAGGCAGGTAGAAGCAACAGCCGAGCTCAAAAAGCTGAACTATTCGTTTTTACAGGCTGAAAAGATTTCACAGATAGGACATTGGTATTGGAATCTGAAGACCCGCCACATCCATTATTCGGACAACCTTTATAATTTGCTCGGTTGCGATCCCAGCGAATTTCAGCCGGGGCTAGACAACTTTGTAAACTTCGTTCATCCGGAAGATCGCCATTTATTTTCCGACCTCCGGGAATCATTGTTATCGGAAAAAGCCGTGAAGCCTTTTCTGTACAGAATATTCAAAAAAGACGGAACGGTCAGGTACCTCAATTACCATTCTAAAATTGTTCCGCTCAATCCGGATGAAAAGATTGTAATTGGCATTACACAGGATATTACTGATCATCATTTGTTGAAGGAACAGTTAAACGATCAAAATAAAAAACTGGCGTTACGAACAAACTTCGTCCAGCTTTTGCTCGATTCAAGCATCGATATGACTGCTGCCGTTGACACCAATATGCAAATTATTGAGTGGAATAAAAAGTGCGAACAAATCATCCACCTCAAAAAGGCCGATGTATTAGGGAAAAATATTGAAGACATTTTCCCAATGCTTTCGAATACCACTTTTATCAAGGGCATTTATAAAGCGCTGAAAGGAAAGACGGTAAGAGCAAGGTATCCGAAAGGATTTATGGGTGCAAGGAGATTCCTCGAAATTTATTATACACCCATCGTTACAAAAAACAAGGCAGTGGCAGGGGTTGTGATAGTGGTGCATGATTTGACCGAAATCTCCGAAAAAAACAGAGAATTAAACCAACTTCTGAAGACACTGGAAGAAAAAAATCTCCACATCCGCGAAAACGAAGAACGTTATCATCGGCTGATCGAAGATATTGAAGACTATGCCATTTTCGGAATGGATGCCAATGGGTACATCGTCAGCTGGAACAAAGGAGCGCAAAAGATAAAAGGATATACCTCTGAAGAAATCACGGGAAAGCATTATTCCATGTTTTTTACAGAAAATGATCTGAAGAAAAATATGCCGCATCGCCTGCTGCAGATGGCCAAGAAAAAAGGCAAGGTTTCGGTGGAAGGATGGCGGGTGAAAAAAAACGGTTCGGTCTTTTGGGGAAATATGACGCTTACTGCTTTAAGAGACGAGAATAATAACATCACCGGATTTTCGAAAATCACAAGAGACATTACACAGCGAAAAATATCGAATGATAAGTTGAAGTTATTTGCCCGGCAGTTAGAGGAAAAAAATGTGGAACTGGAAAAGATAAACAAAGAATTAGAGTCGTTTAGTTATGTGGCCAGTCATGACCTGCAGGAGCCATTGAGGAAAATTCAGGCGTTCAGCAATCTGATCCTGGAAAAAGAAAAAGACAATTTTTCCGAATCCACCCACAACTACTTCAACAAGATGAACCTCGCTGCTGCAAGGATGCAGCAACTTATCAACGATCTGCTCGAGTTTTCAAGGTTATCCTCTTCCGTCGAATTCAGGGTAATCGATCTCAACATCCTGTTGAAAGAAGTGCTAAGCAATCTGAAGATTTCTATTGATGAAAGCAGGGCGGTTATAAAGTCGGGCAAACTACCGATGGCGGCTGTCATCCCCTTTCAGTTTAAGCAGATGTTGCAGAATCTTATCGGCAATTCCATAAAATACCGCAAGGAAGGAAGAAATCCGGTTATTCACATTACGCACCGAATGGTAAACGGGGAAAGTTTAAAAGATTTTGGAGCGATCAGGGTTATCCGCTATTTAAAGATCAGCATCAGGGATAATGGAATCGGATTTGACCAAAAGTATGCATCGAAGATTTTCGAACTTTTTCAGCGGTTGCATGGAAAGGACGAATATAAAGGAACGGGAATTGGCCTGGCAATCTGTAAAAAGATTATACAAAATCATAACGGATTTATCGTTGCAGTGGGGGAAGAAGGGAAGGGTGCTACGTTTGAGGTATATATTCCGGAGAAAATTATTGAATAATTTATTTCGCTTTGATCTTTGGGAAGGCTCATCGGGCAAACCCTTACCTTTGCCCGAAATTTAAACTTTATGTGGGTAAATAATATTCTGGAAACGATTGGAAATACACCTTTAATACGGCTCAATAAAATCACCCGTGATCTGCCCGCAACGGTGTTGGCAAAGGTTGATTATTTCAATCCCGGAAATTCAATAAAAGACAGGATGGCCTTAAAGATGGTGGAAGTGGCAGAGAAAGAAGGCAAATTGAAACCTGGTGGAACCATCATTGAATGTACAAGCGGAAATACAGGAATGGGATTGGCCCTCGCTGCCTGTGTAAAAGGCTATAAATGCATTTTTACCACTACCGATAAACAAAGCAAGGAAAAGGTTGATATTCTCAAAGCACTCGGAGCGGAAGTAATCGTTTGTCCTACCAATGTAGAACCCGATGATCCCCGGAGCTATTATTCGGTAGCAAGGAAGCTCGAAAAGGAAATTCCAAATGCTTTTCTCACCAATCAATACGACAACCTCGCCAACCGTCTGGCGCATTATGAAACCACCGGGCCGGAAATCTGGGAACAGACGGAAGGAAAGATTACGCATCTGGTGTGTACAGCCGGAACCGGAGGAACGATTACCGGAACAGCGATGTATCTGAAAGAAAAAAATCCGGATATACAAGTGTGGGCGGTTGATGTTTATGGTTCACTGCTGACCAAATATTACAAAACAGGGGAGGTGGACATGAATGAAGTGCATCCCTATATTTCTGAAGGGTTTGGAGAAGATTTTGTTCCACAGAATTACGACATGAGTGTAATTGACCATTTTGAGCAGGTTACCGATAAAGATGGCGCCATTATGGCAAGACGTATTGCCAAAGAAGAAGGGATTTTTATCGGCTACAGTGCTGGAAGTTGTCTGCAGGGATTGATGCAGATGAAGGATAGCCTAAAAAAGGATGATCTGGTGGTTTGCATTTTTCACGACCACGGCAGCAGGTATGTGGGGAAGATCTATAATGATCAATGGATGATGGAAAGGGGATTTCTCGATCTCAAAACCGTTCGTGACCTTATCAATGCAAGGCCTCAGCAACCGCTCATCACAATAGATGTGAGCGAATCGGTGGCAACGGCTGTCACACTAATGAAGAAAAATGACATTGAACACATTCCTGTAAAAAAGGAAGGGGAGATCATCGGTTCACTGAGCGAAGGCGGACTTTTTCAGAAAATTTTCGACGACGAAAATCTTAAAAACGAATCAGTGGCAAATGTTTTGGAAGCTCCTTATCCGGAAGTTTCCATCGATCTTCCGGTTGAAAAACTGGGAAAGATGATCAATCGCGAAAACGGAGCGGTAATTACGAAAGACGAAAAAGGAGAACTGCAGATCATTACAAAATATGATATCCTGCAAAGTATGGCACGATAAAAACGGGTTTTGAATTTAAAAAATTGAAGCATCGGGAAAATCCCCGGTGCTTTTTTCTTTTCGCCGTACATCAAAATTTTCCCGGAGGAATGTAAAAATTATGAGATTTGTTGAAAAAAAATTATGAAAAGAACTTTAATTCTACTGATTGTTCTGGGTTGTTTTTATAGCCCGACCTTCGCTCAGGACAGCGCTGCGGCCAAACCCGATTTCATTCACATCACCACAGTAGAGTCTATACTCGGAGGTGGTGTGGGACGATCAAAAATGATTATCACAAAAACCGATGGCAGCAGCGAGGAGAAGGAAATGAACAACCTCTTCAGCCTGGTTGGGATCAATTTCAAAAACATCAAACAAAATGAGGTAAACATCATTACCACCCTGAAAGGCTATACAGATGAAGGATGGAAGCTGCTTTCGGTTACACCTTTAACGTTAAGTCCGAGCCAGTCTGAAAACGGCATTTTCCTTACCCGGTACTTATTAAGCAAGACAAACGGAAAGTAATTGAAGACATCACTGATCTGCAGTAAGAAAAATTGCAGTAATTTGTACACAGATGCTGCAAAGTCTTACAGATCAGTTGGGCCGTAAAATGTTGGTTGATCTCCCTTTGAGAAAAATCGTTTCCGTTGTACCCTCTCAAACCGAATTGTTGTATCACCTTGGCCTGGAAAAGGAAGTTGCAGGCATCACAAAATTTTGTATTCATCCGGAAAAATGGTTCCGGGAAAAAACGAGGGTAGGAGGCACAAAGCAACTTCATCTGGATAAGATTAAAGAACTTCGTCCCGGTCTTATCCTCGCTAACAAGGAAGAGAATGACCGGACGCAAATTGAGGAACTCGCAGCTTCATTTCCTGTTTGGATCAGTGATATCCGCCGGCTAGAAGATGCAACGGCTATGGTAGAGGCAGTGGGATCAATGACTTCAAAAGAAGACATTGCGGCTTCCCTCATCCGAAAGATTACTGAAGGATTTGCATTGTTGAAAACTCGGCGGAAAAAGCGTATCGCCTATTTTATCTGGAAGGATCCGTATATGGCTGCCGGAGGAAATACCTTCATCAATGACATGATCGAACGCGCAGGATTTGAGAATGTGCTGAAAGACAAACCAAGGTATCCCGAGGTGGACTTGCAGGAAATTGAGAAACTAAACTGCGATTACCTGTTTTTATCCTCAGAGCCTTATCCTTTCCGGGAAAAACATTTCGCAGCGTTTTTGCAGACCGTTCCAAATGCTAAACCGGTGCTGGTAAACGGTGAAATGTTTAGCTGGTACGGCAGCCGGTTGATTATGGCAGCAGATTATCTCAGAAAATTAAATCAGCAGTTAGCCTGATGGATGAAAAGGAAATATGCTTTCCTTTTCATCTGTTATGTGTTTATGCGTTTCTTCCAATGCAGTTGAGATCATGAAAGGCCTCTTCCAGTCTTTTTACGAAGGTTTCTTCGCCTTTCCTTAACCATACCCTGGGGTCGTAATATTTTTTATTTGGTTTCTCTTCGCCTTCCGGATTTCCGAGCTGGCCCTGCAAATAATCTTCGTGAGCCTTGTAATAATTCATCACACCTTCCCAAAATGCCCATTGCATATCGGTATCGAGGTTCATTTTGATAACCCCGTAATCGAGGGTTTCCCTGATCTGTTCTTTGGGAGAACCACTACCGCCATGGAATACAAAGTTTACCGGTTTTGATCCCGGCGAAAGGCCCAGTTTTTCGGTTATATATTCTTCACAGTTTTTCAGAATTTCGGGTCTCAATTCAACGTTTCCAGGTTTGTACACACCGTGCACATTACCAAAGGCTGCCGCAATGGTAAACATGTCGCTCACTTCGTTCAGCGCTTTATAAGCTTTATATACATCTTCTGGCTGGGTGTAAAGTCTTGCATTATCGACCCCGGAATTATCCACACCATCTTCTTCGCCACCTGTAATGCCCAGTTCAATTTCAATACTCATTCCCATCCTGTAGATCCGTTTGAAAAACTCAACGGAGGTAGCAATATTTTCGTCCACCGGTTCCTCACTGAGGTCGAGCATATGAGAACTGTAAAGCGGGCGGCCGTTCCTTTCAAAATAAATTTCTCCTGCTTCAATTAAGCCTGAAACCCAGGGCAACCATTTTTTAGCAGCATGATCGGTATGCAACACAACGGGCACGCCATAATGTTTGGCCACGGTATGAACGTGTAAGGCGCCACTTACCGCACCTGCAATATTTGCCTGAAGATGATCGTTCGGCATTCCTTTTCCGGCGAAAAATTGCGCCCCGCCATTACTGAACTGAATCATAACGGGAGAATTAACTTTGGCTGCGCATTCTAAAACCGCGTTAACCGAATTTGTTCCAACAACATTTACGGCTGGAAGTGCATAGCTGTTTTCTTTGGCATCCCGGTAAACAGCTTTTAATTCTTCTCCATATAAAACTCCGGCTGAAAATTTTCCCATTGTTAATTCTCTTTTTGTGATAAAATTTTATTGCGGAGCAAAGATAAATAATATGAGGTGCAAATAGTTTTATCCATTATGTTAACGCCCGTTGGATATTAGAAATTTGATAGCGAAGATTTTTACTATTTGAAGGATAATTATTGAATGGGCGATTTTATTCAAACTTTTTTTATCAAAGTCTGAAAGCGCGGATAAATTACAATATGTTTCTTCCTTTCAGCCGGTTGCATTTTTCAGGCAGATAATTAGGGTCTAAAGAAGCAAACTTCTTATTTTTGCTTTCCTCAATTTATATTATGAGTACAAGTAAAGGCGAAGATATTGATCGTAATGTTTCGGATGGCATTGAAAATTCGGTTGGGAATTCAGGCGAAGAAAGGCGCAAGTGGTACATGCGCTTGAAGAAAGGCATTACCACTTCCACTGCAGAAAAAAAGGAAACCCCGGAAGGTTTGTGGACAAAGTGTCCGGAATGTAATTATATATGTACCACCACCGAGTTGAAGGATAATTTATTTGTGTGTCCCAAGTGTAATTATCATCACCGTATAGCGAGTGAAGAATATTTTGAAATTTTGTTTGACGATGGTTATACTGAGCTGTTTGACAACATCAGAAGTAAGGATTTTCTCGGATTTACCGATTTAAAACCTTATCAGAAAAGGCTGGATGATATTCACGAAAAAACTGACTTGAAAGACAGCATGCGCGTAGCCACCGGAAAAACATCCGGAAAAGATATTGTGATCGCCTGCATGGATTTTGAATTCATTGGCGGATCGCTTGGCAGCGTGATGGGAGAGAAGTTTAGCCGGGCTGTGGATTATTGTATTGAACACAAACTGCCCTATCTCGTCATCAGCAAAAGTGGTGGCGCAAGAATGATGGAAAGTGCATTCAGTCTTATGCAGCTTGCCAAAACGAGTGGTAAATTATCGCAATTAAGTGATGCCCGTCTTCCTTATATTTCTTTGCTGACAGATCCGACTTTTGGAGGTATTTCGGCGAGCTTTGGCATGTTGGGTGATCTAAATATTGCTGAACCAAACGCACTCATCGGATTTGCGGGCCCGAGAGTGATTAAGGAAACAATAAAAAAAGATCTTCCTCCCGGATTTCAAAGAAGTGAATTTTTACTCGAACACGGTTTTCTCGATTTTATTGTTGATCGTAAAGAATTGAAGGCCAAACTCAATCAGCTTTTAACCCTTTTTGCCCATTAGTGGCTTTGATACATGGCAACCAAAGAAATCAATAACCGGCAAGCCTATTTCAATTATCATATTGAAGATAAATATGATGCAGGAATTGTTTTATTAGGAACCGAAGTGAAATCTGTGAGAGATGGGAAAGTGAGTTTCAACGACAGTTTTTGCCTCTTCGATAAAGGTGAACTGTGGATTCGGTCGATGTACATTGCTGAATATTCTCATGGAACGGTCAACAATCACATCGCAGTGCACGACCGCAAGCTTTTGCTCACCAAACGCGAACTCAAGAAGCTTCAGAATAAGATAAAGGAAAAAGGCTATTCTATCGTTCCCCTGAAAATATATTTTAATGAAAAAAATCTGGTGAAGGTCCAGATTGGATTGGGAAAAGGAAAGAAAAGTTACGATAAAAGGGAAACGATCAAAACAAGAGATACCGAACGCGATATGAAGCGATATATCAGCCGCTAGCCGGAATAGAAATTCTAATCCAAAATTTTTTCCAAATCTAAAAAGTACACCTAAGCCGGATAAACCGGATCAGGTGTCTAACGTCGTTCGGATATTTATTACCGGCACTGCAATTTCATTAAACCGCTGCTCCCTCATACATTTCTTCTCTTAGCTTTTGCACCTTTTCATCTGCCATGTATTCGTCAAAAGTACTTAGGCGGTCGATTGTTCCGGAAGGAGTAAGTTCGATTATACGGTTCGCTACAGTTTGAATGAAGGTATGGTCATGTGAAGCGATCAAAACGATGCCGGGAAAGTTCTGGCTTCCCTCATTGAAAGCCTGGATGCTTTCAAGATCCAGGTGATTGGTCGGTTGATCGAGAATAATGACATTTGGATTTTGCAACATCATCCGGCTGATCATGCAGCGCACTTTTTCTCCTCCGCTCAGTACCGTTGTTTTCTTCATAATATCGTCTCCGCTGAATAACATCTTTCCCAGAAATCCCCGCAAAAACGGTTCATCCGCATCTGTTATATTCGGTGGAACGAACTGCCTCAGCCAATCGATCAGGGTAAGGCTTTCCTCAAAGAAACCACTGTTTTCAACCGGAAGGTAAGCCTTCGTAATGGTGGTTCCCCATTCGAAATTTCCGGCATCTGCTGTTTCATTTCCGTTGATAATCTCAAAGAAGTTGGTGATAGCTAACGGGTCTTTACTCAGAAACGCAATTTTCTCGCCCTTCTGAATGCTGAAAGATACCTTGTCAAACAGCGTTCTTCCCTGAATTTCCTTCTTCAGATTTTCAACGTTCAGAATCTGATTGCCCACTTCACGAAGCGGTTGAAAAATAATACCCGGATATTTTCTGTTGGAAGGTTCAATTTCTTCGATCGTAAGTTTTTCCAACGCTTTCTTCCTGGAAGTCGCCTGTTTGCTCTTGGAGGCATTGGCCGAAAAACGAGCGATAAAGTCGAGTAGAGCCTGTCGCTTTTCCTCATTCTTTTTGTTTTTGTCGTTGATTTGTCGCGACATCAATTGAGAAGACTCGTACCAGAAGGTATAATTACCGCTAAAAATCTTGATCTTTCTTTTATCCACGTCTGCCACATGTGTACAAACGGTGTCGAGGAAGTGACGGTCGTGGCTCACTACCAACACAATATTTTCGTAATCCGCCAGAAAATTCTCAAGCCAGCCAATGGTTTCCAAATCGAGCCCGTTGGTAGGTTCATCCATCAGAAGAATGTCGGGATTTCCAAATAAAGCCTGGGCCAGCAATACCCGTACTTTCATGTTGGCAGGAATGTCTTTCAACAGGTTTTGATGATAGTTTTCGGGAATACCGAGGTTATTTAAAAGGCTGCCAGCATTGCTCTCTGCCTCATATCCGCCCATTTCTCCAAATTCACCTTCCAGTTCGCCCGCACGCATGCCATCTTCTTCGGTAAAATCTTCCTTTGCATAGATCGCTTCACGTTCCTGCATTACATCCCAAAGATGTTTATGACCCATCAAAACGGTATTTAAAACCGTGTATTCATCAAACTCAAAATGGTTTTGCTTTAAAACGGCGATCCTTTCACCCGGACTGATTTCGACGGTTCCTTTATTGGGTTCAATTTCACCGCTCAGGATCTTTAAAAATGTACTTTTTCCTGCTCCGTTAGCTCCAATAATGCCGTAGCAATTACCCTTCACAAATGAAAGGTTAACCTCATCAAACAAAACTCTTTTCCCAAATGAAAGAGTAACATTTTTTACATTGATCATCTTTGTGCTTTTTTCTAAGCCTCTTTTAAAAGGCTGCAAAATTACGGTTTATAAGCGATAAAATAAGTTAAGAACGGGCGGGAATATAGTTTTAATTAGTTTAATCCAATTTATTTTATTTTCTTTCCATTTCATAAAACTGGTTCCGGAAAATGCCTTCGATACTCATTGCCGACAGCGGTGCTACAAAATGTGAATGGTGTTTCATTGATGAAAAAGAACAGACGAAAATTATTACATCCGGCATTAGCCCCTACTTCACAGACAAAGAAGAAATAAAAAAGATAATACAGCTCGAGGTTTCGGCAAACTTGAAACATCCGGCTGAAGCGGTTTATTTCTATGGAACGGGTCTCGGTAATCCCACCAATATTCAGCTGATTAACGAATTGCTGAAAAGCATTTTTCCGGCAGCAAGGATTTTCACCGGAACGGATATGCTGGCCGCGGCAAGAGCACTTGCCCAACAGGACAAAGGCGTGGTGAATATTCTGGGAACAGGGTCAAACTGCTGCTTTTACAACGGCAAAAAAATTACTAAAAACCGCCCGGCTCTCGGATATGTTTTGGGTGATGAAGGAAGCGGCGCTTACCTCGGTAAAAGGGTAATCCAGTACTATCTGTACGAAACCTTCGATGAGGAGCTGACCCGTGCTTTTGACCTGCGGTTTCACACCACGAAAGACGAGATTTTGGAAAAGGTGTATAAGCAGCCGCAGGCCTCCCGCTATCTTGCCGGCTTCGCCTATTTTCTTGCTGAAAACCGTGGTCATTATATGGTTGAAAATATTCTGGAAGACGGATTAAATGATTTCTTTTTCAAGCATATCAGCAGGCTCAGAGAAAGCTGGATCTATCCTTTAAATTTTATCGGCAGTGTGGCGGATGGATTTAAAGATGTGATCAAAAGTCTTTGCGATGATTACGAATTTGAGCTCGGAAAAGTCTTAAAACAACCCATGCCGGGATTGATAAAATATCACTTAACCGCCGGGGATCAATAAAACGGTTTGAATACTGACACGGCGTAAGGCCGGTTTTTCATTTGCGAACAATTATTGTATCAAAACCGAACAATAACCGGAAAGCAATAAATCGTAAGTTGTTGGAAATCAGTATCTTATTGTGTCGGTACGGCCGTTGTTTTAAAACCTGAAACCGATTTAGGCCATGTTTCAAACTTATTTAAAGATCACCTTCAGGAATTTGCTGAAAAACAAAGGGTTTTCTTTCATCAATATTTCAGGATTGGCGGTAGGAATGGCAAGTGCCATCCTCATTTTATTGTGGATACAAAATGAGGTGAGTATGGACCGGTTTTACGAAAAGGCCGACCGGATTTATACCTTGAACAACCGTGACAAGTTCAATGGCGAATTGTGGGCGTGGTCAACAACGCCAAAGGTTTTGGGTCCAACAGTAAAAAAGGATTTTCCCGAGGTGGAAGAAGCGGTTCGCACAAGCAATACCACCTTTTTATTTTCGACCGGCGATAAACGCATCAACGAAGCCGGCACCTTCACGGATTCGGGTTTTCTGAACGTTTTCAGTTTCCCCCTGATCTATGGCAATCCGAAAACGGCACTGAATAATATCAATGATCTGATCGTAACACAGAAATTTGCGAAGAAGCTTTTTGGTACAGACAACGTTTTGGGAAAAACAGTGAAGGTTGACAGTGTGGACTACTTCACGATTACCGGCGTTATGAAAGACCTGCCTAATAACACAGCTTTCAAATTTTCCTACCTGATGCCCTGGTCTTATTTAAAAAAACTCGGACAGGATGATGAGTATTGGGGAAATAATTCAGTAAAGAACTACGTGTTGCTCAAACCCAACGTAACGCAGGCCCAGTTTGACGCAAAGGTAAAAAAAGTAAAAATCGATCATAGTAAGGATTCAGAAAGTCCTTCGACAGCCGAAATTTTCACGCAAAGCATTAAGGACCGCTGGTTGTACTCAAAATCGGAAAACGGGCAATATGTAGGCGGTAAAATTGAAATGGTAAGGCTTTTTTCCATCATAGCCATATTCATTCTGTTGATCGCG
>JAFAEW010000041.1 GCA_023423835.1 Bacteroidota bacterium
AAACATAAGTGTCCCGGCAAAAAAAGCCGGGACTTTTTTTTATGGTAAAAAGAGTTTCGATCCAGGGAATAGCAGGGAGTTTCCATCATGCCGCAGCAAAAAAATATTTTGGAAACGAGGTGGAAATTATTTCCTGCCGCAACTTTCGGGCTGTGGTGAAAGTTGCAGCTGACAAACAACAATCTGAGGGAGGAATTATGGCAATAGAAAATTCGATTGCCGGCAGCATTCTCCCTAATTACAACCTGATTCAACAATCAAATCTTTTTATTGCAGGCGAAATCTATCTGCAAATCGATCAGAACCTTCTCGTAGTTCCGGGCGTTTCCCTCAAAGATGTCAGAGAAGTGCACTCACATCCTATGGCATTATTGCAGTGCGAAGATTATCTGGACAAGTATCCTGAATGGAAGCTCGTGGAAACGGAGGATACGGCAATGAGTGCAAGATCGTTGCAGGAGGCAGGCAGCCAAAATACAGCCGCTATCGCGGGAAAAATGGCGGCAAAGATTTATCAGCTTGATATTCTCGAAGCAGACATTCAATCCAATAAAGACAATTATACGCGATTCCTGTTTGTTTGTCCCCGTCAAGACAAAATCATTGAAGATGCAAACAAGGCATCCATAAATTTCCATACAGATCATTCCGTTGGCAGCCTTGCAAAGGTGCTTGCAGTGATCGCAGAGGCAAATGTCAACTTAAGCAAGCTTCAAAGTGTTCCTATTCCTCAAACTCAATGGCAATACAGCTTTCATGCTGATCTCGAATTTGACGACCTGCAACAGTTTGAAAAAATGATTGCAAAAGTAAAAGCTAAAACAGAATCTTTAACCATACTCGGATTATACCGGTCCGGACCAACGATACAGCGATGAAAATTGAAACAGCGAAACGACTAAACGGAATTGGAGAATATTATTTCTCCCGGAAAATGAAAGAAATTGAAGCGCTTGGCAAGACCGGCGATCCGGTAATAAACCTTGGAATAGGAAGTCCGGATTTGCCACCGCATCCGGAAGTCATCAGGTCTTTAATCCACGAATCTGTGAACGAAAATCTGCATGGTTACCAGAGCTATCGCGGATCCGATCTGCTGCGGACTGCATTTGCCCGTTGGTACTCCAAATGGTACGAGGTTGCGCTCGATCCGTTATCGGAAGTTTTACCGTTAATGGGTTCCAAAGAAGGCATTATGCATGTTTGTATGACCTATTTAAATGAAGGAGATTTCGCATTAATTCCCAATCCTGGTTATCCGGCCTACCGGGCAGCGGTAAAACTTGCAGGAGGCAACTGTCTCGAATACCAATTGAAGGAAGATGAAAACTGGCAGATTGATTTTGGCGAGCTGGAAAAAATGGTCCGTTCCGCTACCTCAAAGGTTAGATTAATGTGGATCAATTATCCACATATGCCCACGGGCAGAATGGCATCAGAAGAATTGTTTGTGAAGCTTGTCGGCTTCGCAAAGAAGCACGGAATATTACTGTGCAACGATAATCCGTATGGCTTTATTCTGAATGATAACCGGATAAGTTTATTAGCCGTTGAAGGTGCAATGGAGGTTGGGATCGAACTAAATTCGCTCAGCAAATCGCACAATATGGCGGGGTGGAGAATCGGCGTATTGTGCGGATCGAAAGACAGGATCAACGAAATTCTTCAGTTTAAAAGCAATATGGATAGCGGTATGTTTTTGCCGCTTCAGATAGCTGCAGCCAATGCGCTGCGATTGGACGAAGATTGGTATGCAAAAATCAATAAGACTTACGGAAGCCGCAGAAACAAAGCTTTTGAGCTATTAGATCTGTTAAATTGTTCTTACCATAAGCAGCAGGCAGGCATGTTTGTATGGGCAAAAATTCCAGATAAATACAAGCAGGCGGAAGAACTCTGCGATAATATTTTATCAACAGCAAAAGTATTTATCAGTCCGGGAATGATTTTCGGATCTGCGGGTCAAAATTACATCCGTGTAAGCCTTTGCAATCCGGTAGAAAAATTTGATGAGTCAATCGCAAGAATTCAAAATCATTTTTTATCATGACAGTCGCAATTATCGGAACGGGATTAATTGGCGGTTCTTTCGCACTTGCGTTAAAAAGCCACTCAATTGCAGATCGGATTATAGGAGTAGATTCGAATGAGGTCCACCTCCAAAGAGCCCGCACGATCGGACTGATTGATGAAGCAATGGAATTGAAGCGGGCAATTGCACAGGCTGATCTCATCTTTCTTGCGATTCCGGTTGATGCGATCATCGCTCTGCTACCGGTTATCCTGAATCATGTGACGAAACAAATTGTGGCCGATGCAGGATCTACGAAAAAAAGCATCCTCGATGCCTTAATAAACCATCCTGGCAGAGGCCGTTTCGTGGCAACGCATCCCATGTGGGGAACCGAAAACAGTGGCCCTGACGCTGCTATTGAAAAGGCATTTTCCGGAAAGGCAGCCGTCATCTGTGATAAACATCAAACGGATTCCGACGCCCTGAAAACAGTAGAAAACATCTATCAGAGAGTCGGGATGAAATTGATTTATATGGATGCGGATGATCACGATACACACGTTGCCTATGTAAGTCATATTTCGCATATCAGTTCGTTTGCTCTGGCTAATACGGTGTTGGAAAAGGAAAAAGAGGAAGATGCCATCTTCAACCTTGCTAGCGCAGGATTTGAAAGCACGGTTCGTCTGGCTAAAAGCAATCCACGCACCTGGGCGTCAATTTTTATGCAAAACAGGGAAAATATTCTCGACGTTTTGAGTGAACATATCAGCCAGCTCAGAAAGTTTAAAAGTTGTCTGGAAAAGGAAAATGTCGATTACCTGTTAGAGTTGATGGAGAATGCCAATTCCATCAAGAGAATTCTGCATGTGGAAACTGAAAAGCGAAAGGCAGAAAAAGGGCCGGTACAGCAAATTAAAATTATTCAGGAACAAAAAAGGTTTAATCATATCGTTTAAATTTATCGTATGGAAGCAACAGAATCCGTTCAGAAGAGTGTGCAGCTTTTACCGGAAAAAAGGCCACTCATAATTTCAGGACCTTGCAGTGCGGAAACAGAAGACCAGGTTGTTTCAACTGCAAAACGCCTCGCGTTAACCGGAAAAACCGATGTTTTCAGAGCAGGCATCTGGAAACCGAGAACAAGACCGGGAAGTTTTGAGGGCGTTGGCACAAAAGGCTTGGTATGGCTGCAGACAGCGAAGAGGCTTACCGGCCTTCCTGTTGCAGTAGAAGTCGCCACGGCTAAGCAAGTAGAAGATGCATTGCATTTTGATGTTGACATTTTGTGGTTGGGTGCCCGAACAACAGTCAATCCATTCAGCGTACAGGAAGTTGCGGATGCTTTACGTGGAGCAGATGTGCCGGTATTCATCAAAAATCCTATCAATCCGGATCTTGAGCTCTGGATCGGCGCGGTTGAACGAATCGCAAAGTCGGGCATAAAAAATATCGCACTGATACACCGCGGATTTTCTTCCTACGGCCATACCGAATACCGCAATGCACCAATGTGGCACCTTGCAATCGAAATGAAACGGAGAAATCCGGATTTACTGATGCTCAATGATCCTTCCCACATTTGCGGAAGAAGAACCATTCTTCTCGAGACTGCCCAGAAAGCGATTGATCTGAATTATGATGGTCTGATGG
This sequence comes from Bacteroidota bacterium, assembly GCA_023423835.1. Classification (GTDB taxonomy): domain Bacteria; phylum Bacteroidota; class Bacteroidia; order Chitinophagales; family Chitinophagaceae; genus JAFAEW01. Next base: position 3,668 of record JAFAEW010000041.1, read on the forward strand.
TTGAAACCCATTGTGATCCGGATAATGCGTGGAGTGATGCCCGACAGCAAATCTCGCCTGAAGAGTTATCGCAGTTGTTGGATAAGATTACCTGGAGAAGTGAAAATACAGCTTCCAAAGAGTTTCATGATGCACTGGAAAGATTCAGGTTTCAAATCAATAACCTCGATGATGAATTGATGCAGATATTGAGTCAACGAATGAGGATTGCGGAGCAGATCGCCAATTATAAAAAGGAAAATAATATTACTATTTTACAAACGAACAGATGGAATGAAATTTTAAACCGCGCTTGCGAACGGGCAGAATCATTAAACCTTAGCAAAGAGTTTATCACGCGATATTTCGATGCCGTGCACATGGAAAGCATCAGCCATCAAACTAAAATTTTCAAAAGCTGATGCAGAAAATTGTTTTTGAATTTAAGGATAAAGTGGTTCAGTATCTTTTTGATGCATCCTTTCATTCCATTGATGCCCTCCTCGATACTTCTGCAGCCGTATTTATCACCGATGAAAATGTATTTGCAAATCATGCCGGATTATTTTCAGACCGGAAGACGATTGTGATAAAATCCGGTGAGTCATTTAAAACACAGGCAACGGTTGATGAAATTATCCTTCGTTTAATTGAGTTTGAAGCTGATCGCAGTTTTTCACTGGTCGGGGTTGGAGGAGGAGTAATTACCGATCTTACGGGCTTTGTGGCTTCTGTTTATTTACGCGGAATTTCTTTCGTTTTTGTTCCCACCAGTTTACTCGCAATGGTGGATGCATCCATCGGCGGTAAAAATGGAATTGATGTTGGCATGTATAAAAATATGGTGGGAACCATCCGGCAACCCGCCTTCATCTTATTTGATACATCGCTTTTGCAGACTTTACCCGGTGACGAATGGATAAATGGATTTGCAGAAATCATTAAACACGCTGCCATTAAAGATGCCGCCCTGTTTGAAGCGCTGGAACAAAATGACCTTTCGTATTACCGGAAAAATCCGGCTGCACTTTCAGATCTGATCAGGCGAAACGTTGTATTGAAATCTGAGGTTGTACAACGGGATGAGTTTGAACAGGGCGACAGAAAATTATTGAATTTTGGACATACGCTTGCCCACGCAATTGAAAATATTTACAGCCTTCCGCATGGCCAGGCAGTTGCTATTGGAATGGCCTTTGACGCCAGACTTTCTCAACGGACGAACGGATTTATGCAGTCTGAGCGTTTGATTGGTTTGCTACAGAAATATCAGCTTCCGGTAAAAATAAATTTGGAAAAGGAAAAGGTGATGGAGGTATTGAGGAAGGATAAAAAGAAGTTGAAAGAAAGTATCCATTATATATTGTTGCGGCAGATTGGTGAAGCCATGATCAGAAAAATTGCCCTTGCCGACATTTTTGAAAATCTGGTAACGGATGAAATGCCCGCCGGTGAAATTTCAGGCAATTGACCAACTGGCAGAATCCTGCTCCCGAACCGGCGTTGAACGGATCTTGCGGTACATTTTTAATTAAAAGAAAACCGATATAGCCTATTGTCTTTTCCGCAATAATTTTTTAATCAAAACGATCTGTCCCGTATGGTAATAAGTGTGCTCGATAATGCCATTGATATTGCGGTAATAGCTACCATATTTCGGATCTCCAAATACTTCAAATAATTTCTCTGGATCCAACTGTGCAATACTTTCAGCGGCAAGGCTCGCATTTGCAAATACGTTGTCCACCAATTGCTCCCAGTCTTCCTTTGAATGAATTGGAGGATGCTGAAAACTGAGATTTGCATCACCGGTAAGTTTTTCGTTCCGGAATACGTTGAGCGCCCGTTCGGTGAAATAGCCGATATGAAAAACGAGGGCCGAAATGGTATTCAGATTTTCAACCCTTGTTACAGCTTCCTGCCAGGTTAACCCTTCCAGAGCCGTCTTTAAATCTACTTCCGTCCAGTTTTCCCCAAAAAAAGCTTCCCTAAAATGGCGGGCCATTTCGTGCATTAATTGCATATTCATTCGTATTTTTGTTGTCAATCAAAATTAAAAAGAAGCTATGAGAAAAGGATTATTCATCTTTGCAGGCATTTTATTTCTATTTTTCGCCTGTGAAAAAAAGCAAACCGCACCGGAAGTGCCTGTTGTTGATCCTCCTGTTGAGAATGTAGATGATGATATAACTTTCCCTTTGGGATATGACGTCAGGCTGGGTGACAGCGTTTACCGTCCACCTGTTGGATTGGTGACAGACAGTGTCGGCACCCTGATTGGAGACTCCATCTATACCAAGGTAGCGGGCCTGAGGTTGAAAAGCGTGTCCGTTGATCTTGATACCGTTTGTCGATATGCGAATCTCACCCTTTGGTTTAATGATAAGATAGTTGATACTTTCAAGCTGGAAGCGAGAGGTCTCGTAACCTTTCAGAATGTGAATCTCGAGTGCAAGAAAGGCCCCAACCGCCTTCATATTAAAGCGCAAACGCGTGGAAGAAGCGGTCAATGGTTTTATGTAACCATGCCTGAGAATTCAATCGTCATCACCGGTCCGAATGATGAAACTAAAAAGGTGTATGGATTGCCTATTCAAAATCACCTGAAGATCAGATAACCTTATTTTCGCTTAAGATATTAAGATCCGGTAACTGCATTACCGGATCTTTTCTTTGTAACATCCAGGCGCTCCAAATTTATTGTTTGATGATCATAACGGATTCAAGCTGCCTTCCGGCTTTATCCAATCCCCTCAGGATGTAAGATCCCGGCTGCAGGGATTGAACAGAAATTTGCTGATCGCCGTTTTTAATTTGCTGTTGTAACTTCAGGTTGCCATTGAAATCTGAAACCATGATTTGTGCAATATTATCAGAGTTGATTTTCAGATGCATTACGTCCCGGACAGGATTGGGTGATACGACAATCAATTTTTTACCCTTCTCCTTTTTGTACTCGTATGGTTCGGAAATGGCAGCGCATTTGTATTCATCTCTCGATGCCGCCGTGTATTTTCCGCTCAGTTTGGGAACTATATAATTTTCATTAGCTCCCGGAATTTCCCTTTTGTTGATGAACCACTTGAATTTTTTTCCGCCGGTTGCAAATAAAGTATCGTTTCTTTCGGTAATGGTAACCGTTGGATTGTCTGCAATAACGTCTGTAGGAATGCCGACACAGGAAATATAATTAGGACACACTTCCGGCGCGCCACAAGCGGTATAACTTCCGGTTTTTGTAACATAATAATCAACCGAAGTAGCGCCGTTTATCGGTTCTCCGTTGTTGTACCATTGAATACTTTGCGAATAAGGAAGTCCCATCGTCATTTGAATCGTATCACGTGGACACAGAATAAACGCCTCTTTTCTCGGATCAAACTTTTCAATGTCGCCCGAAAGTATAACATAGGGCGGCAGAAATGCCCATCCGTCAACAAACACTTTTTTAGAAGTATCAGCGCATTGGCCACTCGTAACAGCAACCCTGTAGAGATGGCCGACATTTTTTTCATTTACAACGAAATAACGGTTTGTAGCGCCGGGAATCGGAACGTTTCCTTTATACCATTGGTAGGAATCGTACTCCCGTGTCGTGAATAAAGTATCCGAAGATTCGGGACAAAGAATCGGATTAGAAGGTGTGATCTTTACGTTCAGATCGCATTGCGCCTTCAAAGCATTAGCTGCGAAAATGGCTGCGGTGAGCAAGCCGATGGGTAGCATTTTCTTCATACATTTCTATTTTAATTGGTGATTTGAATGTTTTTCGCGGCAAGTTCTCTTCACTGGGAAAAAAGTGCAATAAATATAACACATTAAAATAAATGTGTATAAAAATTCCTTACGCCCATGTAATCATGCTTTTTAATGACATCGGTCATGTTTCTCCTCTTTTATCGCAGATATTTTTGCAAGTCAAACTTTTAGTGTGGATAAAATGAGAAGCACGGCCGATGTTGCCGGAACACAGCAGCTTTTTGCCCGCAAAAAATGTTTTCATTGCGGAGAAGATTGTCCCGATGCCAGCCGGAAGGTGGATGAAAAATACTTCTGCTGCAACGGCTGTTTATCAGTTTACCAATTACTGAATAATACCGGGCTTTGCAGTTATTATGACCTCAATCCAAATGCTGGCATTAACCGGCGAAAAGAAGATCGGACCAATAAGTTTGCCTATCTGGATGAAACCTCTATCCAGCAATCGCTGATAAAATTCAGGGAGGGCGGACAGATACATGTTACCTTTTATATTCCATTCATTCATTGCAGTTCCTGCGTGTACTTGCTGCAGAACCTGCACCGGCTTCATCAGGGAATAGTGCGATCTGACATTCAATTTCTTAAAAAAGAAGTTTCTATTATTTACGAGGAAAACAAAATCAGTTTGCGATCCGTTGTTGAGCTCCTCAGCGACATCGGTTATGAACCGCACATCAGCCTGAATGAACTGGAAAGCAGAAAAAGCAAATTTGATCGTTCGTTGATCTACAAACTCGGCGTTGCAGGATTTTGTTTCGGAAATATTATGCTGCTTAGCTTTCCCGAATATTTTTCGCACGATGCAAACCAGGAGCTTTTTTTGGGAAATATTTTCCGTTATCTCAATGTGATCCTGGCGTTGCCGGTTTTCTTCTACAGCGCTTCTCCTTTTTTTATTTCAGGATGGAAAGGATTGAAGCACCGGCATTTAAACATCGATTTCCCGGTTGCACTTGCCATCCTGGCCACCTTCGTAAGAAGCCTGACCGAAGTTTTTTCTTCTTCGGGCGGAGGCTATTTCGACAGCATGGCGGGAATCGTATTTTTCATGCTTGTCGGACGGGTATTGCAGGATAAAACCTATAAGCAACTTTCGTTTGAGCGGAATTATACAGATTATTTTCCGGCTGCCGCAACCGTAATCGACAAGTCGGGAAAGGAAATTCCAACGCCGCTCCCTAAAATAAAGGCAGGAGACGAGTTGCGCGTTTTCAATAACGAATTAATCATCGCTGACGGCATTCTCACAAAAGGGAACGCGCAGATTGATTACAGTTTTGTTACCGGAGAATCGGTGCCAGTAAAAAAAGAAATCGGTGAATTGATATATGCAGGAGGAAAACAGTTAGGAGGAGTAATTGAAATGCTTACCGTAAAGGAAGTGGCCCAAAGTTACCTCACCGCACTTTGGAACAGAGACGCCGGTGGAATGCAGGAAAAGGATAATGAGCGGGCTTCTTTCGTTCATAAACTGGCGCAGAACTTTACGCTGATTGTGCTCTCGATAGCATTTGTTGCGGCCATGTTTTGGTGGAAAAACGATCCTTCAAAGATCTGGCCTTCCGTGACGGCTGTTTTAATTATCGCCTGTCCCTGTGGATTGTTGTTGACCTCTACTTTCACCAATGGTTACCTGATGCGCATCCTTGGAAAAAACGGTTTGTTTCTCCGGAATGCACATGTGATTGAACCACTCGGTAAGCTCAACCATATTGTATTTGACAAAACAGGCACAATCACCTCGTCCCGCAGCATGCAGGCAGATTTGAAGGCCGGTCTGACGGAAACCGAAAAGAAATACATCGCTTCCCTCGCAATACCGACAACCCATTCTTTAAGCAAACCGGTAAAAAAATTATTGGGAACCGATAAAGTCTTGCCCGTTGCCGGATTTAAGGAACATCCGGGTCTTGGGGCCGAAGGGGTAGTAGAAGAACATTTTATCAGAATCGGAACTTCGTCGTTCATGAAAACAGATCTTCAACCCGAAGAAAAAGGAACGATTCTCTGGATAGAAATCGATGGAAAAATAAGGGGTTATTTTGTTCTCAAGCAAAGCCTTCGGGAGGGATTGAAGGAGATGTTTGACCGGCTGAAGCAGAAGGTGAAATTCTCCCTGCTGTCGGGCGATCGCGCCTATCAGCGTGCTTATTTTTCCGAAAATCTGGGAGAAATAGAAATGCAATTTGAACAGAAGCCGGAGGAAAAACTGCAATACATCCGCAAACTGCAAAACGAGGGAAAAATCGTAGGAATGACAGGTGATGGATTAAACGATGCCGGTGCCCTGAAGGCAAGCGATGTAGGAATTTGTATAGCAGAAGATACGCATCAGTTTACCCCGGCCGGCGATGTCATTCTCGAAGGCGATAAATTGAAATATTTCGACAGATTCATCCGGCTTTGTTCGGGAAGTAAAAACATCATCCGCACCTGTTTTGGATTTTCGGTCATCTATAACGTGGTTGGAATTTTCTTTGCCGTACAAGGCCTTTTATCTCCGCTGATGGCTGCTATACTGATGCCATCAAGCACACTCACCATCGTTTCACTGACCTTCATTACGAGCAGAATAACTGCAAAAAGATTAGGATTGAAAGTGTGAGAAAGTCAGAGCGGCTGGCATTGGACAAGCGCATTTGTGAAGGTCGGCAGCGTTCCGCTTAGGGAGGTACAATTTCGCCAGCGCTTTTTATTTCCATTTTTATTGGATGTTTTTTCAGCAGGTCACAAGAGCTTCAGCAGTTAAAAAATCACCTTTTCGGTTGCCATGTCTTTTATTTCAATCATTTGACTGACCACCCTCATGTTTCTGCTTAATTGATGTCATAGAAAAGTCATCCTGCCAAAAATATTTTTGCCTGAAAATTAGGAAGATGAGCGTAATGATCATTTTACTGGGAGCAAGTCTGATAGTGGCTTTGGTATTTCTGATCGCCTTCATCTGGTCGGTAAAGGACGGCCAGTTTGAGGATGATTATTCACCTTCTCACACTATTCTTTTCGAGGAAAAACCGATGCAAAAAACCAAACAATAACAAATTTCAACACGATGAGTTTCGAATTAACAAATGCAGCAAAAACGGATGCATCCATTCCTTTTCTGGATGAGAAAAAAGGGATAGCCGTGGAGACCTTTTACTACGACAACAAGACGGTCAAAAATTTTGCCTATGCCTGCCTCTTCTGGGGTGTAGTAGGAATGCTGGCCGGTTTATGGGCTGCCTTATCCCTTGCTTATCCTTCATTTAATCTCGGATTGGCTCCCACATCCTTTGGCAGGATGAGGCCGGTTCATACCAACGCTGTTATTTTTGCTTTCGTTGGGAACGCCATTTTTTGTGGTGTTTATTATTCACTGCAGCGCCTTACCAAAGCAAGGATGTGGTCTGATTTGCTTAGCAAAATCCATTTTTGGGGATGGCAGCTCATTATATTATTTGGAGCACTCACCCTTTGGATGGGATTTACCCAGGGAAAAGAATACGCCGAACTGGAGTGGCCGCTTGACATCGCTCTTACGCTTGTCTGGGTGGTTTTCGGTGTGAATATGATGGGAACGATCATTAAACGAAGGGTTTCCCATTTGTATGTTGCCATCTGGTTTTATATCGGAACCTGGGTAGCCGTTGCTATGCTTCATATCGTGAATTCCTTCGCCATTCCGGAATCTTTTATGAAAAGCTATTCCTGGTATGCCGGCGTACAGGATGCATTGGTGCAATGGTGGTACGGACACAATGCGGTTGCATTTTTCCTCACCACTCCGTTTCTGGGATTGATGTATTACTTTGTTCCCAAAGCTGCCAATCGCCCGGTATATTCTTACCGCTGGTCAATCATACATTTCTGGGCCTTAATATTTTTATACATCTGGGCAGGTCCGCACCACCTGTTATATACCGCCCTTCCCGAATGGGCGCAGAGTCTCGGAACCGTATTCTCTATCATGCTGATTGCACCTTCCTGGGGCGGCATGTTGAATGGTCTCTTAACGCTTCGCGGCGCCTGGGACAGGGTTAGGGAAGACGCGATTCTGAAATTCATGGTAGTGGCGCTTACCTGCTATGGTATGTCAACCTTTGAAGGCCCGATGTTGTCACTTAAAAGTGTGAACGCGATCAGCCACTATACAGACTGGACAATTGCACACGTGCATGTGGGAGCCCTCGGATGGAATGGATTTCTAGCCTTTGGAATGTTGTATTGGTTGCTGCCAAGAATTTTCAATACAAAGCTTTATTCCCAAAAATGGGCTAATACCCACTTCTGGATTGGAACGCTCGGAATCATCTTTTATGTGATCCCGCTTTATTGGGCCGCATTCACGCAAAGCATGATGTGGAAGCAGTTTACCGAAGAGGGTATCCTTCAATATCAGTTTATGGAAACTGTGCAAACCATTCAACCGATGTATGTATTACGGGCCGTAGGCGGAATGTTGTACATCAGTGGGCTGATTTTGATGGTGGTAAATCTTTATAAGACCGTTCGAAGCGGAAAACTGGTGGCAAATGAAGAGGCACAGGCTCCTGCTTTACCAAAAAAGATCGTTTCCCATAAAAAGGAACACTGGCACAGTTGGGTAGAAAAACGACCTGTTCAAATGCTTGTATTGTCTTTGATTGCAGTGGGAATTGGTGGCATCGTGGAAATGGTTCCTACCTTTCTGGTGAAGTCGAATATTCCCACCATCAGTAGTGTGCAGCCTTATACTGCATTGGAATTGCACGGCAGAAATGTTTATGTGCGGGAAGGTTGCTACACCTGTCATTCTCAGATGATTCGTCCTTTCAGAGATGAGGTGGCAAGATATGGCGACTATTCGAAGGCGGGCGAATTCGTTTACGACCATCCATTCCAATGGGGTTCAAAGAGAACCGGTCCCGACCTGGCAAGAGTTGGAGGAAAATATCCCGACAGCTGGCATTACAACCACATGTACGATCCAACCTCAATGACTTCAGGATCCTTGATGCCTGCTTATCCCTGGTTGTTTAAAGATCGCATAGATAAAACGAAAACGCCTGATATGATTAAAGTGATGAGGAAACTTGGAGTTCCATATCCCAAGGGTTACGAAAATCAGGCTAATGACGACCTCGACAAGCAGGCTGAAACCATTCAGAAAAGCCTCGCAAAAGATAAGATACAGGTAGGAAAAAATGATGAAATCGTTGCACTGATCGCTTATCTGCAAAGACTGGGAACCGATATTAAAAACGACAAAACATTAAAATAAAGTCTGAATTAAGTGGGAAGCCGCAATCATAAAATTGTTTGAGCGCAATAGCGGCTCCCGCTTTTTTAAAAAACATTACCAATGAAGTTTATCAACTATCTAAAAAGCATTGACGGGGTGAGCATCTATCCGATACTTACGCTTTTGATTTTCGTAACCATTTTCGTTCTCGCTGTGTTTCTGGTGTATTCAAAGTCGAAAAAGACGATCGACGAGATAAAACATCTACCGCTTGAAGATTAATCTAATCCAAAACTTTTATTCGATCCTCATATGAAAAAGTATTTAAAATTTTTAATCCCGGTTGCATTCGGATTTCTGCCGGTTTTTTCGATCGCACAGGCAAAAGGCGAAGCTCCTTCGGAAGCCATGCAGCCTGCCGCTATCCTAATGTTCAGTGTAATGGCGGTATTACTGTTTGTTATCATCATTCTGTCAAAAGCTGTGTTTGCGGCTTATGAAGTGCATCGCGAATTATTAAAAAATTCGGGGAAGACGTTACCATTTGTTATCGCGGGTTTGTTGCTTCTGGGTTTACCGGCACAGGCGCAGGAAGCCGCCACTGAAGTTGTTGAAAAAACCGTTGCCGGACCTCTTTTTGCCGGCCTTTCCGACGGCTCGTTTTACATGATGATTTCGGTGATCATATTGGAACTGATCATTGTTTTTTTCCTCCTGAGAACATTTCGTTTGTTTCTCCGCCTGCATAAAGCCGAAGCGAAGGAGCAACCCGAAGTGGTTAAGCCAAAGAAAGACAGGTTTGCATGGCTCGAAAAGATCAATAATACAAAAAGTATCTCGGCCGAAGCGGAAGCGGAAATCAACCTCGGACATGATTATGACGGAATCGGTGAACTGGATAATCCAACGCCGCCCTGGTGGCAATGGGGATTTGTAATATCCGTGATCTTTGCCGGAGTTTATTTATATACCCATCACATATCAAAATCAGCACCCAATCAATTACAGGAGCTTGCTATGGCAGACAGCATTGCGGCGATTCAACAGCAGGCGTATCTTGCAAATTCAGCCAACAATATTGACGAGAATACGGTGAAATACCTCGATGATCCCGCTGATCTGAATGAAGGGAAATCGTTGTTCACTTCCTCCTGCGCTCCCTGTCATGGCACAGATGGCGGCGGCGTAGTTGGACCAAACTTAACCGACGAATACTGGCTGCATGGCGGCAGCGTAAAAGATATTTTCAAGACGATCAAATATGGCGTTCCTGAAAAAGGCATGAAGAGTTGGAAGGATGATTTCACCCCGAAGAAGATTGCACAGCTTGCAAGCTATATTCATTCTATCAAGGGAACAAAACCGGCGGCTCCAAAAGAACCCCAGGGTGATGTGTATATGGAAGAAACTCTGTCTGCAGAGGCGAAAGAATTAACCAAAAAACGTGAGGAGTAGCAATGTCTGATCAGGATGTAATCGATATTAAAAAGCTGGCGGATGAAACCTTTCGCGATCATCTTTCTACGGTAACCGGGGATGGAAAACGCAAGTGGATCTATCCCACCAAACCAAAAGGTAAACTGTACAAGAAAAGAACCGTTGTGGCCATTTTTCTCTACGCGATTTTTTTCATCACGCCCTTTGTGTATGTACATGGAAGGCCATTGATGCTGTTTAACTTTCCGGAAGGAAAATTTATCTTATTCGGATTTGCTTTCTGGCCGCAGGACTTCTTCATTTTCGGATTGATCATGCTGGCCGGAATTATCTTCATCGCCATTTTTACAAATGCTTTCGGACGGATTTTTTGTGGCTGGATTTGTCCCCAGACCCTCTTTATGGAAATGCTTTTCCGTAGGGTCGATTATTGGATTCTCGGTGACGGACCGAAACAAAAAATGCTGGCGCGATCAAAATGGACAAAGGAAAAAATTCGAAAATACAGCCTTCGGTACGGCCTTTATCTTATCCTGTCATTTATCATTTCCAATTTCTTTCTTTCCTACATTATCGGCATGAAAGAGTTGGAAAAAATCATGCTCGAGCCGGTGAGTATGCACCTCGGTGGCTTCATCGCAATAGCGGTTTTCACCCTCGTTTTCTTCAGCGTATATGCGTTTTTAAGAGAGCAGGTTTGCACCAACATTTGTCCATACGGACGTTTGCAGGGTGTTTTGCTCGACAAGAATTCGGTGGTCGTTGCCTATGACTACAAAAGGGGTGAACCAAGGGGGAAATTTAAAAAAGATAAACAGGAAGATCTCGGAGATTGCATCGATTGTTTCCAGTGTGTAAATGTTTGTCCCACCGGAATCGATATCAGGAACGGAACCCAGCTCGAATGTATCAACTGCACGGCCTGCATAGACGCCTGCGACTTTATGATGGAAAAAGTGGGAAGAGCGAAAGGCCTTATCCGCCTTGATTCTGAAAACAACATTGCCGATCGGATACGGTTCAAATTCACCACGAAATCAAAAGCGTATTCTGCTGTTCTTACCGTGATTTTAGTTGCAATTGCAGCCTTGTTGATCACGAGGAAAAATGTTGATGGAACGTTGATGCGCACATCCGGCCTGCTTTTCCAGGAAAGAGGAACCGACAGTATATCAAACTTGTATAACATCAAACTTACGAATAAGACGATGCATCCTTATACCATTGAGTTGAAGCCCGATGGTTTTAACGGGAGGGTTGAGCTGGTTGGGAAAAGTGAGATCGTGTTACAACCCGAACAACAGGTGGCAGCCACATTTTTTATCATCATACCCAGAAAATCTATTGAGGATAGAAAGCAGACAGTGAAAGTGGGTTTGTATGAGAAAGACGATAAAATTAATTCAATGAGTTCAACATTTCTCGGGCCAATGCACCGCAGCGATGAATGAGTAAAAGATTTTTTATGCAAAGTAAAACAACATCAGAAAAGCCCTATGGTTTTTGGAATTGGGGAACCGGAATTGCCATTGCGATTATTATAGCGGCCTCCGCGATGATCTTTCTCGTGTATAAGAGTATGCAGGTAAACTTTGAAATGGCCGAGAAGGATTACTATTCGGCGGAATTGAAGTTTGACGGAAAAATGAAGGCAGCAGAAAATGCGGCAGCTTTGTCATCGGATATTATTGCGAGGCAAAACGGAGAACAATTGATCATTCAGTTTCCTGCTGAATGTTTCGGACAACAATTGCAGGGAACGGCGGTTTTGTACCGCCCTTCAGCGGAGAATAAAGACGTGATGCTCCCGCTCGTTCTGAATCAGGACGGACAACTCCTTGTTTCAAAACAAAATCTTTTGAAAGGATTATACCGCTTGAAGGTTAATTGGGAAATGAATGGAATTGCGTACAATTCTGAACAAAACATTTATGTGATCCGGTAAAACGAATTATTATGACAGCCGGCTTTCTTGTTTCCGGATTTTTATTGGGTTTGTTGGGAAGTGTACATTGCGTGGGGATGTGCGGTCCGCTCGCCTTGTCATTGCCGGTGCAGCATCTTTCCGGATCTAAGAAAATGCTCGGAATTTTTTTATACAACTTTGGAAGGGTTACAACGTACGGATTTTTAGGACTGATCTTTGGAATCGCCGGCCGCGGCTTTTCTCTTTTCGGATTGCAACAAAAATTTTCCGTCGCGCTCGGTATTATTTTGATACTGCTGTTTGTGACTTCGTTTTTTCATCTAAGGCTGATCAAGAATACCGTCATTGAAAGGAAATGGAATCCTTTTGTAGTAAAATTGCTGCATCCGCTCTTCGGTAAAAAGAATTTGAGTGCCGTGTGGCTGATTGGATTGCTCAACGGACTTCTTCCGTGCGGATTTGTGTATATGGCGATTGCCGGAGCACTGGCAACCGGTCAGGTGATGGACAGCGCGATGTTTATGATTGCTTTCGGAACCGGAACGATTCCCGCCATGTTTCTGCTGGGGGTTGCGGGAAATTACATTTCCCTGTCCACACGTAATTTTCTTAGAAAACTGTCGCCCCTTGTAGTGGCATTCATGGGCGTTTTATTGATTTTGCGCGGGTTGAATCTGGATATTCCGTTTGTAAGTCCGGCCATCACGCAGCATACCGCGGAAGCCTGTCATTAAACATCTTTCCGATTGCTACCCAGCATTGCATTTTGCAACTCTTACGTTCTCTTACATCCATTTGTTTTTTAGGCGCGCAGTGTTTGGAAAATCAAAACGAGTGGCACTAAAAAAATTTTCTTCTGTCAGCAAAAAAGTAAGGAACACAGTTTCCTATGTTCCTTACGTTATACATTGTAAAACAATCTGCTAGAAGTTGCTCAGATTCAGCCTTCCTCCGGTAACGCATTTTCCGTTCAGCGAAGGAGTAGGAATAACACTTGATAAAATTGCTTCCTTGATTTCCATTGCTGTTGCACCAGGATGCTTTGCAGCGTACAGGGCACAGGCTCCGCTAACGTGAGGCGTTGCCATAGAAGTGCCGTCATACGCACCGTAAGTTGATGTGCCGTTGGCACCCGGTAAAGTTGAATAAATGAAGGAACCGGGAGCGCCGAGATCTACATTTTTAGCGCCATAATTTGAGAACCAACTCATGGAACCGGTACTCGTGATAGAGGCAACGCAAATAAGGTTGTCGCTGCTGTAGCTTCCCGGATAATAGGGAGAATTATCGGTATTGGTAGTGTAATTACCGGCCGCAGCAATAAACAGGATATTCGCTTCGCCTGCCCGGTCAATCGCATCCTTTAATCCCTGTGAATAAGCGCCGCCTCCCCATGAATTGTTGAGAGCCACCAATTGGAGATTGTGCCGCAGCTTCAAATCAGTCATATAGTCCACTGCACTGATGGCATCATCGGTATAACCAACTGAGGGTCCCAGAAATTTTGCGGAAAAGATAGAAACCCGGGGGCTGACACCGATTACACCCTTGCCGTTTCCGCCCTGAGCGCCGATGGTTCCGGAAACGTGCGTTCCATGATCGTCCATCGTACCATCAAAGGTTGTATTATCATCGTAATAAAAATCCCATCCGTGTACATCATCAATGTATCCGTTTCCGTCATTATCGATTCCGTCGAGTTTATCAAACGGATTTTTAGGGAAACTGGCTTTCAGATCTTCATGGTCATACATTGCGCCTTCATCAATCACACCCACAACAACCCTTTTTGAACCGATGTTTCCATTCAGCCAGGCTTCGGATGCCTGACTTCCATATTGGTTTGCCGGGCTCGACTGATCGCCGTACATTCCCCAAAGATTTCCGTTTACATAATAGGGATCGTTGAGAGCAGCATCATGACGCCAGGCGTAATTGGGTTCTGCATACTCCACGTTTGCAAGGGCGCGCAATTTTATTACCGCGGCAGGAACATCTCCGGGAATCCGAAGCACATAAATTCCGTCCTTATCGCCAAAACGTTCCATCGCCTTGGTCAACAGATGTTTCGAAACCGTTCCATTCACAAGCGCAAAACTTTGGTTTCTTGCCTGTTCGGCAACCTCTTTTTTAAATTTCACCAATACTTCATTAGCCTTGTAATCGTTTCCTATTCTCAATTGTTCCTCACTTGAAGAGGAGAGAGATGGATTGTCGACTTTGTCAATATCCTTTTTACAACTGAAGAAAACAAACAAGCAAGCCGTGTAAATGAAAACCTTCTTTTTCATAGATCTAATTTTGAGTGATTAAAAAATATAAGACTGATAAAGACGTTTTTTTCACTTCATATGGAGAAACAAAATAACCTTTTTTTAAGAAAAAAATAATTTTTTTTTAATAATGGTGCTTTTTCCGGAAGGAATTTGCGAAGGGAGGAGTAAAAGAGGATTACCAGTCTTTTTCCGGTTGCTCCATTCTTGGTTTTTGCTGTAGGGTTTTCTGAAGCTGCTTTTCTTTATCTCTTAATTCATTAAATTTCTGCTCCATGAGACTGGCGGCGGGATTTTCTTTGTTTTTATTTTCCCGGGGATTCGGTTTTGGTTTATCGGAATGGTTTTCCTGCCGGTTTTGCTGCTGTTTCTTCAACTCATTAATGGCTTTCTGAAGGTTTTCCTTGGCATCGTCGTCATCGGGTTGCAACAGGAGGCTTTTTTTGAAAGACTCAATAGCTTCCGCCAATTGTCTTTGTCTTGCCTCAACCACTCCTTTGTTGTAAAACGCTTTTGCCCTGATCTCGCTTTTCCGCGCCGTTTGTGCAACTTCAGAGAAATATCTGAGAGCAGCTTCTGTTTTCTTATCTTTTAAAAATGCATTCGCAAGGTTAAATTTCGCTATCGCATTTTCATGATTGTTCTGAATTGCCTTTTGGTAATAGTCAATGGCAGTGGCAAAATTTCCTTCATGAAACGCCTTGTTACCATCATACACCAGATTATCGGCCGGCTGGCTCAATGAAGTCAGTACAAACGAAATGAACAGTATAGATAGAAAACTTTTCATGATCTCAAAATCTTTTCATTGTATCCCTGCCGGTTTTCTTTCAAGGATTTTCCTGTTTCGGGAATAAAAATTTCAATCACCAATAAGACCAATACGACCGCAACAATTAAAGGAAGAAAATAAAAGTAGATTTTTGAACCGCCCTTACCTTCGATCAGCTTTTTCTCCATCTTGTTTAACGAACCGTTTATTTCTTTGGCGGTAGTCAACGGATTTTCCAGATGGAAGTATTGTCCGTTTGTTGCAGAAGCTATTTGTTGAAGTTCGGCCGAATTTAATTTGCTGATAACGGTTTTGCCATTCCGATCGGTTTTAAATCCTCCTAAAACCGGGTCAGGAATGTAGGATCCTTCCTTGCTTCCGATGCCGATGGTGTAAACAACCACGCCGTTGTCGGCCAGCTTTCCGGCTTCTGAAATCGCGCCGCCTTCATGATCTTCCCCATCCGTTATCAAAACCACCGCCTTATGTTTTTTTTCTTTCGTATCGAGTGAACTATTACAAAGGGCGAGAGCAGCGCTGAGATCGGTGCCCTGAACCGTTATTGCATCCGGATTTGCATTTGCGAGATACATTTTTGCCTGGGAAAAATCCGGTGTCAAAGGCATTTGTAAAAACGGAGTTCCGGCAAACAATATTAATCCTACCCGATTATTTTCCAATCCATCCATCATTAAACTGATAAGTTGCCTGGCCCTTTCCAGACGATTGGGTTTCAAATCATTTGCCAGCATGCTTTTGCTTACATCCAGGGCGAAGATTACATCAATGCCGGCCGTCTTTTCCGTTCCGGATGCACGGGGCATTCTCAAATTGGCCGCTGCTATTATGCAAAGTGCAATCGCAAGCAGTGTGATGATGAATTTATTTCGGTAGCGGTTAGGAGAGTAATTTTGAATGAGACGACCGATCAGCTGTTCATCGCCTAGTGCTTTTTTCGTCCTTTGCTTCCATTTCAGGACGGAAAGAAATAAAAAGACCAGCGGGACCAACGTAATCAATCCGAGTAGCCATAATTTATCTTCAAATCCGATCATTCGGCTAAATTACGGCATCCGTGCAAAGCACAGGATTTCAGCGAACGGTTTGAAGCGTTTTTAGCAAATTATTACTGTGGTGACTATTTTTTCCCTTCAAAGAAACCGAGCTGTTTCATAATGTCTTTCATCATTTTCACCTGAATTTTGGAAAGATCGGTATTGGCCGGCGCTTCGGTATTTAACACGAACGGATAAATGTGCATGTTTTCTTCCACCCATCCCGCAATCCAGCCCACTTCATCTCCTTTTGGATCTTTTCCAAAACCGGTAATATAGGCCATCCGGTAATTTGCGGTATTTTCTTTAGCCATCAGGCTTTTAACGATGGATGACGGCCGGTCCTGAAAAGGTAATTGATTGAAATAAATACGCTTCACCAACCCCAGTTGTTCATCCGGCGTGATTCTTATGGAATTGTCAAGCCAAAAACTGTCCACGTCCTTAATTACTGCCTTTTTGTATCTTGAACCGTAACCGAGGCTGTCGATCCAAAATTGAAGTGTATCTTTTCCGATTCTTTTTGCAACTTCCCTGAAATACGGATTGCTATCGGTTTCAAATGCATCTTTCAAATTCAGGCCGGCTCCTTCGAAAAAGGGAAGATAATTGCTATCGGGCTTCAGGTTTTCCTTTTCATTAAGAATAACACCCTTTTGAATTCCGGCCATAGCAAGGATCACGTCAAAGGTTTGTGCGGGTACGTAAACTGAATCTTTATAGCGGCTTAAATTATACACAATGAAATCGCCGTGCGAATTATCAAACACGGCAAAGGATCCGTTCACTTTGTTTTCATCGAAAAATTTTTTCAGACTTCCGTCAACCTTTACATTATTGGAATTACAGGAAAACTGGATCATCAAACCAAAAAGAACCAGCCCCTTTATTAATATCTTCATTTCAATTTTTTTGCAAAAGTAGTTTTTTAAAAATGACGTAGGCCAGATGCAACCGCCGGTGGAAACATGCCTGTGTTATGGGTTGCCTAAAAAAAGGCCATCATCTGATAGCCTTTTATAAAAATATGGATAAACCTTACTTAGGCAACTGCCTTTTTCACCAATTCGGCAGCTTCGCTGAGCAAGATAGCCGACTCAACTTTCAGTCCGCTTTCGTCAATTAATTTCTTAGCTTCTTCAGCATTTGTTCCCTGCAGTCTTACAATGATGGGGATGTCGATGTTTCCGAGTTTATGAAACGCTTCAATCACACCGGCCGCCACCCTGTCGCAACGCACGATACCGCCGAAAATATTGATCAAAATCGCTTTCACATTGGGATCTTTCATGATGATTCTGAAACCGGCCTCCACGGTTTGTGCATTTGCGGTTCCGCCAACATCGAGAAAGTTTGCAGGTTCACCTCCGCTGAGTTTAATCATGTCCATCGTTGCCATCGCAAGCCCGGCACCGTTTACCATACATCCCACATTACCATCGAGTTTTACGAAGTTGAGATTGTATTGACCGGCTTCAACTTCAGTAGGATCTTCTTCGGTCACATCTCTCATGGAAGCTAAATCAGGATGCCGCATCAGTGCGTTGTCATCGAGATTCATTTTGCAGTCAACGGCGATGATCTTATCATCACTGGTTTTGAATAGCGGATTAATTTCGAGCATACTGCAATCCAATCCAACATAAGCATTATAGAGATTGGTAACGAACCGAACGCAATTTTTAAGTGCTTCTCCTTTCAACCCGAGATTAAAGGCGATCTTTCTTGCCTGAAACGGTTGCAATCCGCCGCAGGGATGAACGTATTCTTTAAAAATTTTCTCGGGTGTATTATGTGCTACTTCTTCAATGTCCATTCCACCTTCAGTAGAATACATAATCACATTTTCACTCTTCGAACGATCCATCAAAATGGACAGGTAAAATTCCTTTACGGGATTCGGCCCCGGATAATAGACATCCTGCGCCACGAGAATTTTATTGACCTTCTTTCCCGCCGGCCCGGTTTGAATGGTAACGAGTGTATGTCCTAACAGGTTTTTTGCAATCTCGCTCACGTCATCCAGACTTTTCGCCACTGCCACACCTCTTTGTTCTGATCCCTGAATTTTTCCTTTTCCTCTACCACCTGCATGGATCTGTGCCTTAATAACCGCGAAATTATTTCCGGTTTGATTTTTTATTTGCCGGTAGGCTTCTTCAGCAGACATTACATTATCCACTGCTATTCCTTCCTGAACGGGTACATTGTATTTGCTTAATAACGCCTTGGCCTGGTATTCATGCAGATTCATAATAAAAAATTGAGCTGCGAAGATAAGAACTGTGCGGTTTTTTTGGTGCACCCCTTCGTTTTTTTAAAGGAAACCGGCATTTATTGTCATCTTAAACCGAATCATTATCTTGCCGGAAATAGTCAGCATGAAAAAATTTTTGGTTTGTATAGCCGTTATTGCACTTTCCTATTCGGTAAACGCTCAACCTCCGAATTTGCCCGCAGATAAAGGAGCGCAGTTTGGAAAACAGTTGACAGCAGAAAATGCTATTACTGCCAAACAGTTGGTAAATAAAGTTACGAAAGCCGACGGCCCGGTTGCAGTGAAGGTGAAGGGCAAAGTAAATGACGTTTGCAAAATGGAAGGATGCTGGTTGAAACTCGAGACCGATAAAGGCAGTATCATGGTGAAAATGAAAGACCACGCATTTTTAGTTCCCACAGCCGTTAATGGAAAAGAAGTGGTGATTGAAGGCACGGCCGAACAGAAAATTACGACTGTTGAAATGTTGAAACATTATGCAGAAGATGCAGGAAAATCTGAGGAAGAAATTGCGAAGATCACCGAACCAAAAAAGGAAATTTTAATAAATGCAGATGGAGTGCTGGTATTGTAATCTTCACTCGATCCGCATCCTCTTCCTGTTTAACCATTTCCGAACCGGCATGTCATAAAACTTCATTACCGTCCAGGCAAACAGGATTAATATCAGTGTTCCCGTGATTACAATAACGGCGAGTGGTAAACCCGACGGTTTATATTGCAGCAGATAATTTCCGAAAATCCAAATTCCGGCATAGTGCGTCATGTATAGCGGATAGGAAATATTTCCGGCAAATTCACAGATCCTGACAGAACCTTGAGGCAGCGAAGATCCGGCGCCGACAGATACGATCAATGGAAAATAAATCAGCACGATGAGCGTTTCAGCCAGCCAGTTGAAACTGAAATGTGGCATTAGAAAAGCAAGGCTCAATAACACAGCGGATGCAAAAAATCCAAGTCTATTTCGGATCATCAGCCGGTAGCGGTAAATAATGAGTCCCGCGAGAAAGGAATACCAGATGCGGATTCCTCCGTCCCAAAAATTTTCTCCCGCCCATCCGCCGAGTAAATTTCCATTTTCATAGGCGGTTAAAAAGAGGAAAAAAGCAGCCGGAACCAGCAGCAATATCAAATAGCGCCGGGGAAGTTTCACGAGCAAAACCGCATAGAAAATATTGGCAACATATTCCCAGAACAGCGACCAGGATGGCGCATTCAATCCGAATAAATTAAACGCCCGTTCCTCCATCACCGGAAACGGAATCAGGAACATTGAGCAAAGAAAAATGAGGACGATTTTTCCTGCCGGGTACGAATATTGATAATCCGCAAACGGATCAAACAAAAACGCAACTAGCCCGATTAAACTTCCGAAAATTACCATTGGCTGTAACCGGATAAGCCGCAGTTTAAAAAACGACTTTAGTCCGATCTTCCCGAGTCGGCCATCATACGCGTAACCGATTACGAAACCCGAAAGACAGAAAAAGAAGTCCACTGCAAGAAATCCGTGGCCGATGAAATTCTTTGCGGGATCGGTGTATATCCATTCCATGAAATGAAAAATGACCACTGCCAATGCGGCAACTCCTCTCATTCCGTCAAGAATTTGAAAATGGGGCCTTGCCGTTGCAGCGGCTATTTTTAAAGATGGTTTATTCACTGACCGTTGGTTTATTTCAATTCCTAATCAAATCAAAAAGCGGCAAAGCTATGGTTTGATTTCCCATTAATCTTCTATTTTTACCGAAAGTCGAAAAATGATGAATGTGGAAGGGAAGGTCGAAGCGCTTTATGAGAATTATCGTAATCTAAAGCCCGATTCGATCGTACAATTGCCTCAAAGCGGCAGCAACAGAATTTATTTCAGGATCAGTGAGGGATCGCAAACGAGTATCGCCACCTATAACCTTAATAAGCAGGAAAATCGCACATTCATCTATTTTACCAATCATTTCAGGCAGCAGCAACTTCCGGTGCCGGATATCCTCGCGGTGGACGAAGAAGGTGAAACCTATCTTCAGGAAGATCTGGGAAATACTTCGCTCTTAAACCTGCTTGAAACCCACGGACAAAATGAACTGGTGTACACTCTTTATTGTAAAAGTCTGGATCAGCTTGCCCGGCTTCAAATTAACGGACATTCAGGTCTTGACTATTCCTACAGCTTAACTGCCCGTGAATTTGGAAAACAGGCAATAATGAGTGATCTGCTTTACTTCAAATATTACTTTTTAGATACCCTTCAACTGCCCTATGATAAGCAGTTGCTGCTCGATAATTTTGAGTATCTGAGCAGTTATCTTACGGAAACGCCTTATAAGTATTTCATGTTTCGCGATTTTCAGAGCAGAAATATCATCGTGCAGGAAAATGATGTCAGTTTTATAGATTACCAGGGAGGAATGCAGGGGGCTTTACAGTACGATGTGGCGAGTTTGCTCTGGCAGGCGAAGGCCGGATTGAGCGATGAATGGAAAAACAAACTGCTCGATCATTATCTGAATTCGATAGACAAATTGTTGGAAAAGCCGGTTGACCGTGAAAAATTCATCGGGCAATATCATGGATACGTCCTGATCAGATTGCTGCAGGTTTTAGGCGCCTACGGATTCAGAGGATTGTTTGAGCGAAAAGCGCATTTTCTGACGAGTATTCCGCTTGCTTTGCAAAATCTCAAATTTTTTGTGGAAAATAAAGATTACGGAATTGAGCTACCGGAACTGGACTTTCTTTTGAATAGAATTGTCGAGGATGATATTGTTCAACGGTTTCAGCCGGTGCAGGCATCAAAAGATTCTCCGCTGGTGGTAGAAATCAACAGCTTTTCCTATAAGAAGGGAATTCCGGCGGATACATCCGGCAATGGTGGCGGTTTTGTGTTTGACTGCCGGGGAATTTTAAATCCCGGACGATTTGAGGCTTATAAAACCCTCTGCGGTAAGGAAAAGCCTGTTCAGGATTTTTTAGAACAAAAAACGCAGATGAATAATTTTTTAAACGGCGTTTATAATGTTATCGGACTTACGGTGGAAGATTATATAAGGCGTGGATTCAAACACCTGTCGGTCAATTTCGGCTGCACCGGCGGTCAGCATAGAAGTGTTTACGCGGCTGAGCAAACGGCCCGGTTTCTAAGAAATAAGTATCATGTAAATGTTGAGCTCAGCCACCTCAATGAAAATTATTGGGTAAGAGAAACTGAAAAGATATGAAGGCAATGATTCTTGCTGCGGGCCTGGGCACCCGGCTGAAACGGTGGACCGATACCCATCCCAAGGCATTGGCGGTGGTGCGTGGAAAGACGTTGCTGGAAAGGCAGATCCGTTACTTGCAGAAATACGGCATTTTCGAGGTCGTGGTAAACGTGCATCATTTTGCGGGTCAGATCATACAGGAAGTGGAAGAAAACGACGGTTGGGGAAGCACTGTTTTCATCAGCAATGAAGTAGAAGAAGCGCTGGAAACCGGCGGCGGATTAAAATATGCATCCCATTTGTTGCAAGACAGCAATCCGGTTGTACTGATGAATGTCGATATTCTTACCGATTTGGATCTTTCTGAAATGATCCGGTTTCACCAGGCTAAAAAAGGCGTGGCTACCCTTGCTGTTTCTGACCGGACTACATCAAGATATTTTTTGTTTGACAACGACAACCGGTTGTGCGGATGGACCAATGCAAAAACAGGGGTGAAAAGAATCGCAAGGGAGGTAAGTCCATTGGCGAGAAAGGCATTTAGCGGAATCCATATTATAGACAGGAAGCTGTTCTCGCTTTTGCCGGCTGAGGCAAAATTTTCGATGGTAGATGTTTATCTTGAAATTGCCGGTTCGCATCCGGTTTACGGGTTCGACCATTCGGGAGGGGTGTTTTTAGATGTTGGGAAACCGGAAGCCCTTGAGCTGGCTCAGCAGATGGCGGAAGAATTATAACGTTATTTTTACGCTTTCGAAATTTTACATTTGGGAATTCTTTTGTTTTTATAGTACTTTTGCAACTGGAAAAAAGACGATAGAAGGGAACGGGGCCGTTCCCTTCTCTATTTACGATATGGCAACAGAAATTTTACTGGAAAAAATAGATGCACTTTTACAGAAGCTCTTACAGGAAGAGCCGGAATATTTTAAGGTTAAGCTGAAGATCAAACCGACCAACAACGTAAAGGTTTATCTTGATGGCGACCACGGAATTACGATTGAAAAATGTATTTATTTCAATCGCAAACTGTATAAGTTGATTGAAGAGGAAGGGCTGTTTCCCCCGGGGGAATACTCGCTCGAGGTTTCTTCACCGGGGGTAGACGAGCCGCTGCATGAAAAGCGGCAATACCATCGCAATATAGGGCGAATGGTAGAGGTAGTTTTCGAAGATAGCAGTAAAAAAGAAGGGAAACTGTTAAAGGTGGATGAGGACAGCTTTACCATTGAGGAAACCTGGGGTAAGGGAAAGAATATGGTAAAAAAAGAATTGATTATTCCATTTGATCAAATAAAAACAACAACCGTTCAAATTAAATTTTAAAACATTATCGCTGATAATGAAAGTTTTTCAAACAAAACAATATGGCAAGTATAAATTTAATTGAGGCATTTCAGGAGTTTAAGGATGCCGAAAATATTGATCGCCCTACTTTGATGAAAGTTGTGGAAGACGTTTTTAAAACATTGCTCCGTAAAAAATTTGGCAGTGATGAAAACTTCGATGTGATTGTGAATGCGGAAAAGGGAGATCTTGAAATTATGCGCCGTCGGATGATTGTGGAGGATGGACAGATGGAAGATCCTTTAAGGGAGGTAGAATATAAAGATGCTATTAAGGTTGAACCGGACTTTGAGATCGGAGAGGAGTTGTATGAGGAAGTGGATTTGTACGATTTCGGTCGCCGCGCCATCCTTGCTGCGAAGCAAACGCTGGCAAGCCGCATCAGCGATCTGAAGAAAAACGTTTTGGTGAAGAATTATGAATCGCGAATCGGGGAGATTATAGCTTCCGAGGTTTACCAGGTTTGGAGAAAGGAAGTTTTATTGCTCGATGAAGACGGAAACGAGCTTATTCTTCCCCGATCTGAACAAATTCCTCAGGATTTCTTTAAAAAAGGCGAAACAATTCGTGCAGTGGTAAGCCGGGTGGATATGAAAAATAACAGTCCGGTAATCATACTAAGCCGTACCAGCCCCTTATTTCTGGCTAAATTGCTCGAAATTGAGGTTCCGGAGATTTTTGACGGCCTGATTACCATCAAAAAGATCGTTCGCGATCCCGGAGAAAGGGCCAAGGTGGCAGTGGAAAGCTTCGATGATCGGATAGACCCGGTAGGAGCGTGCGTGGGGATGAAAGGAAGCAGAATTCATGGCATAGTTCGTGAGCTTAAAAATGAGAATATTGATGTAATAAACTGGACAAATAATACGCAACTTCTCATTCAACGTTCATTGACGCCGGCGAAGATCAGTTATATGGATATTGATTACGAAAGACATCATGCAGAAGTGTATTTAAAACCGGATCAGGTATCGCTTGCTATTGGCAGAAAGGGCGTAAATATTAAACTTGCATGTGAATTGACCGGATTTGATATTGACGTATTCAGGGAAAGCGAAGGAGAGGAAGAATTCGATATCGATCTGGAAGAGTTTTCCGATGAAATTGATACCTGGGTAATTGATCAGCTGAAGAAGGTTGGTTGCGACACCGCAAGGAGCGTTTTGAATCTTTCAAATGATGAACTTGCAAGAAGGGCTGACCTTGAAATGAGTACGGTAACGGAACTCAAAAAGATTCTCGAAGAAGAATTCGAACGGGAATAAAAATATTGCTCAAAAAATTAAATTGCCTTAAGAGCAAAGGCACACAAAAAGGACTGAATGTTAGAAACGAAATTACCGAGATTGTTGGCGGCCGCCAGAGAATTTAACGTTGGACAGGAAACGATTGTTGATTTTCTTGTATCCAAAGGCTTTAACCGTGATGAACTAAAACCTTCCGCAAGGTTGTCGGAGGAGATGTACCGTTCATTACAGCAGGAGTTTCAAAGTGATAAAATGGCAAAATCAAAAGCCGATCAGATTGAAATTCCTAAAGGGGCAGTACCGGTTGAACGAAGAAGAAAGGAAGAAGAGGAAGTAGTCTTTAAAAAAGACGAACGGAAGATCGAAAAACAACCTGAGCCGCAGGATGATTGGGCTTCTCCCCAACCTCAGCCGGCAGAAGAACCTCAACCGGAAGAAATTGCACAACCCGCTGTGCCGGAAGTGCAGCCTGAACCGGAGGCAAAACCGGAACCCGAAGCGGACCAGGTTACAAAAATTGATGCTCCTTCCATCCAGGGACTCAAAACAGTAGGAAAGATCGATCTGTCGGGTATGGATTTCTCCACAAGACCGAAAAAGAAAAAGACAGAAGAAGCGCCGGTTGAACAGCCGGCCGAACCCGTTGAGCAAACGCCGGAAGAGCAGGCCATCGAGGAAACCACCGGGGTTTCAGATCAGGTAGCGGAAGAAATAAAAGAAGAAACAACGCCTGAAAACGTTGAAGAAACAGTGGAAGATCTGCCGGTAATAGAACCCGTAACCGAACCTTCGGAAGAACCGGCGGCGCCCGTTGATGAAGAGGCTCCGGAAATTATCGCACCTCCGGCAGAAAATCAGCCTGAGGAGCAGGTGGTAATTGAAAATATCAGGGCGCAAAAATTAGAAGGACCGAAGATTTTAGGAAAAATAAAATTGCCGGTCGACAATGATACGCGTCCAAAACCGGTAAAGAATGAAGAAAAGCGGAAGCGCAAACGCATTCCGATCGACAAAAAGACGGATCACAAAACCGTTGAAAGCCGGAAGGACGGTCAACCGCAGAGGAAATCTCCTACCGCAGCGGGAACCGGTGAAAGACGTCCGGGACTTACCATTCAGAAAGCGGGAGATAAACCAGCTAATCGGCAGGGTCGTGACCACAGAAGAGGAAGAGATCAAAAACGGGAAGAAAAGGAAATCGATCAAAAAGAAATTCAGGACAAGATCCGGGAAACGCAGGCTAAACTTTCCGGTGGCGGAGGTAGCCGTAAGAGTCTTAAAGCAAAACATCGTCGCGAAAAACGCCAGGAAGCAGCAGATGCAATGGGCGAGATGAACGATGATAACATCCTGCAGGTAACCGAATTTGTTACCGTAAGCGATCTTGCCAACCTGATGGACGTAAGTTTTGCTGATGTAATCAGTAAATGTATGAGCCTTGGAATAATGGTATCCATTAACCAACGCCTCGATGCGGAAGTGATAGAACTCGTAGCCGGAGAATTCGGATATGAGGTTGAATTCATCGGGCTTGAGGATCATGAAGAAACCGAAGAAGAAGAAATTGAGGATGAAGACGCTATGATACCGCGTTCGCCCATCGTAACCATCATGGGACACGTTGACCATGGTAAAACTTCGCTACTCGATTATATCAGAAATGCGAATGTTGTTGCAGGGGAAGCAGGCGGAATTACACAGCATATAGGAGCCTATGAAGTAACGCTGTCAAATGGAAAGCGAATTACTTTCCTTGATACACCTGGTCACGAGGCATTTACGGCCATGCGTGCACGCGGTGCCAAGGTAACCGATCTGGCGGTAATTGTAATCGCCGCGGATGATGCAGTGATGCCGCAAACCCGTGAAGCCATCAGCCATGCGCAGGCAGCAGGCGTTCCGATGATCTTTGCCATAAATAAAATCGATAAAGAAGGTGCAAATCCTGCAAAAATTTATGAGCAGCTTGCACAGATGAATATTCTGGTGGAAGAATGGGGTGGAAAATTCCAGAGTCAGGAACTTTCGGCAAAGCAGGGTCTTAACGTAGATCTGCTTCAGGAAAAAATCCTGCTGGAAGCCGAATTACTCGATCTTAAAGCCAATCCAAACCGTGAAGCAACGGGTACCATCATCGAAGCTTCTCTCGATAAAGGACGTGGATATGTTGCTACTTTGCTGGTACTGAGTGGAACGCTCAGAGTGGGCGATCTGATCGTGAGTGGTCAGTATTACGGCCGCGTAAAGGCGATGTTCAACGAGCGGAATCAACGGGTAGAAGAAGCACCGCCATCCACGCCGGTTCAGATTCTCGGACTAAACGGCGCGCCGCAGGCAGGTGAAAAGATCAAAGTGTACGCGGATGAATCTGAAGCGAAAAACGCAGCTTTGAAACGTGCGCAGATTGTGAGAGAACAAGGATTAAGAGCAAGAAAGCATATTACTCTTGATGAGATCGGACGTCGTCTGGCGCTCGGCAACTTCAAGGAATTGAATCTTATCATCAAAGGTGATGTAGACGGCTCGGTAGAAGCATTAAGCGATTCGCTTCAAAAACTTTCTACAGACGAGATTATTGTATCTGTGGTGCATAAGGGCGTGGGACAGATTTCTGAAAGTGATGTGTTGCTTGCAACTGCTTCCGACGCCGTTATCGTTGGTTTTAACGTACGGCCATCCGTTCAGGCTGCAAGACTTGCAGATACGGAAGGAGTGGAAATCAAACTTTATTCCATCATCTATAATGCGATCGAAGAAATCAAGAGCGCGATGGAAGGCATGTTGGAACCAAAGATCCAGGAACGTATTACTGCCAACGTGGAAGTAAGGGAGTTGTACAAGTTTGATAAAGCAACCGTTGCAGGATGTCAGGTAATTGATGGTAAAATCAGCAGAAAAGATAAAGTACGGTTGATTCGTGATGGTATTGTTATTTATCCGACTGCAGAAGGAGCAAGCGCCGAACTCGGTTCATTGAAACGCTATAAAGACGATGTGAAGGACGTACAGGCAGGAATGGAATGCGGATTGACAATTAAAAACTACAATGACCTCAAAGTGGGCGATATTGTAGAAGCTTACGAAGAAGAAGAGATCAAACGAACCTTATAATAAAATATCTCAATAAAAAGCAATTAGCCTTCGGGCTAATTGTTTTGTTAAAAGCCCGTTCCTTCTCCCTAATCCTGTTGCATTTCTATATTTTTGAAATTATTATTAATTATGAAGAAGCTGTTTTTTCTGGTCATAATGATTGCCCTTGTTGCCGTTGATTCGGCCTTTGCACAAACGCAGAAAGTGGTGGCGGATAAAATCATTGCGCAAATTGGAAATAAGATCATCCTGAAATCTGATATTGACAATGCAATTCTCGATACCAAAAGACAAGACCCGGATGTGCAATTGCCTCCAAACGTCGGCTGTCTTTTTCTTCAGGGCCAATTAATCCAGAAAACCCTGGTATTGCAGGCAGAAAAAGATTCAATCATAATTGAAAATGATGAGCTAGAGGCTTTGCTCGACAACAAGATCCGCTATTTTATAAATATGTATGGATCGCAGGAGGTTTTGGAACAGATTGCCGGAAGAAGCGTATACCAGATTAAAGAGGATCTGCGCGTTCCGTTTATGGAAAAGACACTGGCTGAAAAAATGCAGGCAAAGATCCTGGAGAATGTAAAGATTACACCGAATGAAGTAAGAGCATATTACGAATCTATACCGAAAGATAGTTTGAGGTTTTATGAAAGTGAGTGGGAAGTGAGTGAAATCATTATCTATCCAAAAGCAAATAAGGATGTGGAAGAGTTCGTGAGCCAGCAACTGCTCGATATGAAGCGGCAGGTTGAAAGTGGTCAAAAAACTTTCAGCGCACTGGCAAAATTGTATTCTGATGATCCGGGAAGTAAGGACAATGGCGGTCAGTACAGCATCAACAGAAACGATAAATCATGGGATCCTACCTTCGTTGCCGCCGCTTTCAAACTGAAGGACGGCCAGATTTCCCCTGTAATTAAAACCAGATTCGGACTCCACATTATTCAAATGGTGAGCCGGGCGGGAGATGAGGCGGTGGTGAGACATATTTTGAAAATTCCACCGGTCACCGATGTAGAGGTTAAAGCCGCAATCGAAAAAATGGATACAATTCGCACAAGTATCGTAGACGGCAAAATGAATTTCGCTACGGCTGTAAACAAATATAGCGAAGATGAAAACAGCAAATTCACGAGCGGAGCCATTACCAATCAAATGGGATCGACCTACATCAATATTGATCAGTTGGATAAGGATGCAGTTGTGGCCCTTAAAAATCAAAACGTTGGTGATATTACACAACCGCAGGTATTTACCGACGAGCGGAGCCGGAAGGCAGTAAGAATCCTCTATCTTAAATCAAAAACCGAACCCCATCGCGAAAACCTTAAGGACGATTATAATAAGATCGCACAAAGGGCGCTTGATGAAAAAAAGCAGGGTGTGTTAGAAAAGTGGTTTAAAGATCATATTGATGATTATTACGTTTCCATTGATCCTGCCTACGGAAGTTGCCATGGCGCAATCGGCGAATGGCTCGATGCGGCTGAAAAGGCAAATGCCAATGCACGGCTCAACCAGTAATATACAATCAGCTTTCCGGCTTGACTTTTATCGCCGATTTTCTGGCAAAAAGAAAAACGTGATTTTACGATAAAGACTTCGAATGATACCTTAGAACATTGCTGTTCGTTTTTCTGAAAATCTCCTTGCTGTAATGTAAGATATCATCGGCAGTTATTTCCGCATAGCGATCCATTTCTTCATTGAATAAATTGGCATTTCCAAGAAGTTCATAATAAGCCAGGTTTGCCGCCCTGTTCATAAGCGACATATCTTCAAATGCAATCTGGCTCTCCGTCTTATTTTTTACCTTTTGTAATTCCTCATCGCTGATCTTCACCGTTTTCAGATTTTCCAGAATGGCATCAATAGCCAGTTCAGCTTCTTCCTGTCGCACGCCTTTTACCAGCTTTCCTTCAATCGTTAGCAATCCCGCGTCGATTGTTCCGAATTGATAACAGTTGATATTGCTAAAAATCTTTTTTTCTTTCACCAGTTCATTGAATAAACGGGAAGATCCGCCTCCACCTAAAATCTCCGTTATCAATTCTGCCGCATAATATCCTTTGTCCAGCCGGGCTGCCATGTGCCAGGTTTCGTAAAAAGCTTCGAGGGGCACATCGGCAGTTACATCAAGCGCATGCATCTCCGTTTGCCCTGGCTCCTGAGGAATAACACGAACAAATTTTTCTCCGGCTGGAATATCGCCAAACCATTTTTCAGCCAGCCGTCGTATTTCATCGGTCTTTACATTTCCTGCAACAACGAGGATCGCATTATTGGGACGATAATATTTGAAGAAGAAGCTTTTAACGTCTTTGAGTTTCGCATCTTCAATGTGACTTAGTTCTTTTCCGATTGTCATCCAGCGATAGGGGTGAACGCTATAGGCAAGCTCACGCATTTTGTGCCAGGCATCTCCATAAGGTTGGTTGATGTAATGTTCTTTAAATTCCTCCGACACCACCTTTCTTTGCACCTGAAGGCTCTTTTCACTGAATGCCAGACTTAGCATGCGATCGCTTTCCAGCCAAAAGGCGGTTTCAATATTTTCAGCGGGCAACTGGCAATAGTAATTGGTGAGGTCGCTCGTGGTGTAAGCATTGTTCTCGCCTCCTGCTCTCTGCAAGGGCTCATCATAGTCTTCGATGTTTACACTTCCGCCAAACATCAGGTGTTCGAATAAATGAGCAAAACCTGTTTTGTCGGGATCTTCATCCCTCGATCCCACATTATACATCACGTTTACAACAGCCATCGGTGAAGAATTATCTTCATGCACCAACACCCTCAATCCATTGCTCAACTCAAAACGATCAAAATCAATCATCCTTAAAAAAATAAACGATTAAATGTTAAACGATATCGGAATCTCTCTAAATATTCAAGCCTCCGCATACACTGATTACCTGACCGGTAACATATGAACTAAGGTCGCTTGCCAGAAACAGGCAAACGTCTGCGATTTCACCGGCACTTCCAAAACGCCCGAGCGGAATGCGTTTCAGATACGATTCTGCTGCATCGCCTTCCGATAAATAGCTGGTCATATCCGTTTCCACAAATCCCGGCGCAACGGCATTGCATCTGATGTTTCTGCTTCCCAGTTCGTGTGCAATCGATTTTGTAAATCCTATAATTCCGGCTTTACTTGCGGCATAGCTGCTTTGCCCGGCATTGCCGCGCATCCCAATCATAGAACTCATATTGATGATGCTTCCGGCTTTGGCCTTCAGCATAGGCCGCATTACAAGTTTTGTCATGTTGAATACGCTCTTCAAATTTGTTTCCATGACTTCATCCCATTGTTGCGCATTCATTCGCAGGAGTAAATTGTCTTTGCTTATTCCGGCATTATTTACGCAGATATCGATTGTTCCAAATTCTTTCAAAACCTCATTTACCGTAGTTTCACAGGCTGCATAATCCGATGCATTGCTTTGGTAAGCTTGTGCTTTTACACCTTTTTCCCGGATTTGATTTACCAATGCTTCTGCCCTTTCCCTACTGCTGTCGCTCACGTAGGTAATGGCAACGTTTGCACCATTTTCAGCGAATTTTAGGGCGATGGCAGCACCAATGCCTCTTGCGGCTCCGGTAACGATAGCAGTCTTTCCTTTAAGTAATTCCATTTTTTTGGTTTTAGAAATTTTGTTCTGAATTGTTAGAATGTATAAATATAATCTAATTGTAACATCAACCGTCTTCAATAGGTCACAACCTGTTCTTCAATAAATTCCGGAATTTCACGCCATTCATATTGCTGGTTGCGCAACTGCGGTTCAAACCCCGCTTCACTTATGGCGTCCTGAATGGTTTTATAGGTGAAACGATGGGGCGCTCCCGCGGCACTTACCACATTTTCTTCAATCATAATACTTCCGAAATCGTTGGCTCCGGCATATAAACAGCTTTGCGCCGTCTGTTTTCCCACCGTAAGCCAGCTCGCCTGAATGTTTTTTATGTTGGGAAGCATAATCCGGCTCAAAGCGATCATCCGCACATACTCTTCTGCGGTCGTAAGGTTGTGCACACCTCTGATCCTTGCAAGCAAAGTATCAACATCCTGAAACGTCCAGGGAATGAAGGCGAGAAATCCCTTGGCCGACAACGGTTTCTTCGATTGCACATTCCTGATTTTCACGAGGTGCATAAATCTTTCCTCCACCGTCTCCACGTGGCCAAACATCATGGTGGCACTTGTAGTGATGTCGAGTTTATGCGCCTCTTCCATGATGGCAAGCCATTCGTCAGCACCGCATTTTCCCTTGCTGATCAGTCTTCTTACGCGGTCAATTAAAATCTCGGCACCTGCTCCAGGAAGTGAATCCAATCCGGATTCCTTCAGCGCCATCAATACCTCGCGGTGGCTCATTTTTTCGAGCTTGCAGATGTGTGCTACTTCCGGAGGTCCCAATGCGTGTAGTTTTAATTCCGGAAATTCTGATTTTATTTGTCTAAATGTGGAAGTATAAAAAGCGAGGCCCAATTCAGGATGATGACCGCCCTGCAACAACAACTGATCTCCTCCATACCGGAAGGTTTCACGAATCTTTCTCCGGTAGGTATCCATGTCTGTGATATAGGCTTCCGGATGGCCGGGAATACGGTAGAAATTACAGAACTTACAGTTAGCTATACAAACGTTTGTGGTATTTACATTCCGGTCGATCTGCCAGGTAACTTTTTGATGCGGCACTTGTTTTTTGCGCAATTCATCTGCGATAAACATTAAATCGGGTAGCGGTGCATGATGAAAAAGCGTTACGCCTTCCTCAACACTTAAAAATTCAAACGCCAACGCTTTTGCATACAAGTCAGATAATTCCATGATCAATAATAAAAACGTAAAAATACGAAACCGTTTGTTGAAACCTTTCAGGAATTATTTTATGAAAGGTTGTTTTTCTAAATAAAGAGTAGTGAAATATTATACGGAAGGATTATCTTCATAAGCAATAATTTATGCGCAAATTACCTATAAAAAGAATCAACGTTTTTCTGATCTTGCTGACTGTTATCCTTTTCTTTACCGAGAAAAAAACAGCAGCACAGGAAATCTTTTCTCCTCCACCGGCAGAGAAACTGACTGAGTTTCCTTTCCGGCTGCTGTCCGGTGGTATCATCCTCGTGAAGGCGCAATTGGATGATTATCAGGACAGCCTGAATTTCGTCCTCGACACCGGTAGTGGCGGCATTTCGCTCGATTCTACTACCGCCGTTTATCTCGGTGTGAAGACTGAACCAAGTAGCAGAACAGTGAGGGGAATTGCAGGAATGAAGACGGTGCAATTTGCCTACGGCCATAATTTGAAGCTGCCCGGGCTGGTGGTTGAAAAACTTGATTTTCATATCAACGATTATGATATCCTCACAAGCGCCTATGGTATTCATATCGATGGCATTATGGGATTTAGCTTTTTAAGGCATTATGTCGTTTCTATCAATTATGACGATTCAACCATCCGGGTATACAGTCCGGGAACATTCAAATATCCGAGAGGCGGCTATATGTTGAAACCAAAGTTTACAAATATTCCCATTGAAAAGGCAAGTCTGCGCGACAACAACGCCTTTACCAGCAGTTTCTATTTCGATACCGGAGCCGGCCTTTGCCTGTTGTTGAATGAAGAAACTGTTGCTGACAGTTCGCTGCTGAAAAAGAAACGGAAGAGATTTAAAACGGAGGCACAGGGATTGGGCGGCAGAAAGGAAATGTCGATAACAGTGATCAGGGAAGTTAAGATCGGCAATTATAAATTCAAAAGCGTTCCCGTTTATATATTTGACGATGAATTTGATGTAACTTCTTATCCTGTATTGGGTGGTCTGATCGGAAACGATTTATTGCGACGGTTTAACATCGTGGTAAATTATCCGAATCACGAGATTTTTATCAAACCAAACAGTCATTTCAAAGACGTTTTTGATTATTCCTATACAGGACTCGGCATGTATCTGATTGATGGTGCTATCACCATTACGGATATTATGGAAAAATCGCCGGCAGAAACGGCAGGCTTTCAGGTTGGCGATGTTGTGCTGGGCGTCGGAAATAATTTTACCGGAAACATCCAGGCATACAAGACGCTTCTTCAAAATGCCAATTCG
The DNA here is from genome assembly GCA_023423835.1 of Bacteroidota bacterium. GTDB lineage: Bacteria > Bacteroidota > Bacteroidia > Chitinophagales > Chitinophagaceae > JAFAEW01. The sequence goes on from JAFAEW010000041.1 coordinate 37,358, forward strand.
AAGATTGATATTTTGATAAACAGGGAAGGGGAAGTGAAATTAGTGAGGCTGAAGATTAAAAGCATTCTCTAAAAACCTTATTCGTTTTCCGAAGCGGTTTCCAGTTCTTTTAATATCCTGTTTACATCTTCTTCCGTAGCGGTTAATTTATTGCGGCAAATCTTGAGAAGATGTGCGGCTCGTTTTACTTTCTCCGATAATTCATCTACTGAAATTTCTCCTTCTTCAATTTCCTGTACAATGGTTTGCAATTCCTCAAAGGCCTCTGTGTAGTTTGGATTTTCAGTCATCATAAAAAGTTTTTTTATTGGTTATTAATTGGTTTTTGAACAATCGAACGAATCTCTCCCGAATACAGGCGTGAACGGATTTCATCTCCTTCTGCAACTTCCTCTTCATTTTTCAGCACCCTTCCGTTTTTAAAAGTGATGCTATAGCCCCGTTTTAGTACGTTATCCGGATGCAGCATGCGAATACTTTTTTCAGTCATTTCCAACAGGCTTTTTTGCTTCATCAGCTCTATCCTGTTTTTATTTTCCAGCTCTTTTTGCAACCGGCCGATCTCGGTCTTCCTGTTATTGCAGTAGAAGAAAACGTCTTTTGAAAGCGACGATGAAACTGCCTTCAGAACGGCAAATTCGTCCTTAATAATTCCCTTCAGGCTTTGCTGCAAAAAGCTTTCATTTTCACGAAGGGTATTTTTGTTGGAGGATATCACGTTGGCACTGACTGATCTGAAGAATTTAGCCTGCGAATTAACGGCCGTTTTCTGTTCTCTCAACATCCGCTTTGCCTGTTCCACAATTTTTTCCTTTGCCCTTTGAACCGGTATTGAAAAATTATGAAAATGTTGCAACAGAAGTTCTGCCACTTTTGTGGGAGTGATACCGTTTGAATGCGCCGCCATTTCTACTACCGTTTCGTTGGTTGCGTGTCCTATGCCGGTAAAAACAGGAATAGGAAAAACGGCGATTTCCTTTGCAAGATCATAGTTGTTGAAACACGAAAGCCCCACATCACCGCCGCCTCCTCTTATAATGGCCACCACATCGAAATGGTTGATCGCTTTTTTAATCCTTTGCAATTGGAGAATAATTCCATCCACGGCTTTCTCACCCTGGAGGATCGAGGGAAAAAGAAAATGGAAGAATTTATAATTCCAGCTATTGCCCTCAATAACTTTAATAAAATCGGCATATCCTTTACTCGACTCAACCGATATCAGTGCAATCCTTTGTGGTAAAAGCGGAAGTTTGAGCGACTTGTTTTTATGCCACAGACCTTCGCTTTTCAACCGCTCAATCGTTTGCTGTTTTTCTTTTTGCAGATCACCGAGGGTAAATGAAGCATCAATATCGAGGATGCGAAGCGCCAGGCCATGCGCCGGATCAAACGTTATTCGGGCGAGAAATAAGATCTTTATTCCATCCTTCAGCGGCTCATTCAGCACCTCAAGAAAGCGTTGATTTATCTTAATGTATTCGTCGCTCCATAAAATTGCTTTTACCTGTGCCGTAACCCTTCCATTACATTTTTCTACAAGCTCAGGATAACAATGGCCGGAATGCATATAATGATTAAGCTTGTTCATTTCTGCTTTTACCCAGAATGAAGACGTATACCTTTCCGTTAAAGTTTTTTGAATACTCCGGTTTACTTCATATAAGGTGAAAACCGTTTTATCAGCAAGTTTTTCAGGCATAAATTATCGGTTTCAGGGTTTTAAATTTACAGGATTAAAAATAATGATTTCTCTGATATGAAAAATAAATAATTTAAAACACCTGCCCGATGTCCGTGTAAGTACAGCGAAAGGAATAGATTGTTCAGTGAAAGAACAGGGTTGATTACCGGGAAATCAACCGATTTCCCGGATTTTGATCAGATTTCAGGACTTCTATCAGGGATTTCCGAGCGTATCCTGCGACCGGTTTTCCTGAAGAAATGCTTCCACCTTCTCCCGGTTATTGCCAACGGCCTTTATGGCGGCTTTGATTTCTTCATCTGTAACGCCAAATTTTTTTCTTATCCTTTCCATTTCCCATTCCTGCTCGGTGGAAATTCTCTCCCGGTCTTCAACTATACTTTTGTGGCTTCTTTGTTCCATATTTGTCTGTTTACCCCTGATATAGAAATTTCCATGCCATTGACTCCGGTTTGAATTAGGTTTTCAGGTTAAACCATCCGCTTTATCTTTGTCGGCTGATATGAAGGATTCCGGGAAAAAAAAGGTATTCAGTTTTTCTTTGTTGCGAAGGATATTTTCTTTTGTGGCTCCTTATCGCTGGCAGTTTGTTTCAAGTCTTGCCCTCGCAATTATACTTGCATTTCTTACACCTGTTCGTCCGCATTTCATTCAGTTAACGATTGATAAAGCAACCGGCAAGGCATTTAACACGCCCCGGATACTCGAATGGTTGTTTCCTAACCGGGATCTGAATATTGCATTGCAGTTTATAATTGCGATCACCATATTTCAGATAGTTTTCATCTTTGTGGAAACCGCTTTGCGATTCCTTTTTTCTTTCCTCACGGCCTGGCTCGGTCAGTCCGTCATCAAGGACATGCGAACCACTGTTTATAAAAAAGTTTTAAATCTTAATTTAAAGCAGTTTGACCGCACACCGATCGGAACACTAACCACAAGAACAATCAATGATATTGAAAGCGTTAATGAGATCTTTTCAGATGGATTGATTCCGATTATCGCTGATCTGTTGTCGATCATCATTGTTTTGACCACCATGTTTGTCACCGACTGGAGGTTGACATTGATTGCCCTGATACCGTTTCCAATTCTCTTACTGGCAACCTATTATTTTAAGGAAAGTGTAAACAAAAGTTTTATTAAGGTGAGGAATGCGGTGGCGGCCTTGAACGCATTCGTGCAGGAGCATTTAACGGGAATGCCGGTTGTGCAGGCTTTTGCTGCCGAAAACCGTGAATTTGGAAAGTTTAAAAAGATCAACCAACAGTATCGTGATGCCAATCTTCGGTCGATACTCGCTTATTCGCTGTTTTTCCCCATCGTTGAAATTACACTCGCGGTGTCAACCGGCCTGCTCGTCTGGTGGCTGGCAGGATTGGCGGCCGATAATCCCATTGCCAATAAAAATCTTGCGGGAGAACTCGTAGCGTTCATCCTGTATCTCAACCAGATTTTCCGGCCACTGCGAATGATCGCTGATAAATTCAATACTCTTCAAATGGGAATGATTGCCGCGGAAAGAGTATTTAAGGTGTTGGATAATGAAGATGTAACGAAAAATACCGGAAGTCTTTCACCCGAAAAAATCGAAGGATCGATCGGGTTTAATCATGTGTGGATGGCTTATTCAGATGAGAACTACGTTTTGAAGGATATCAGTTTTCAGGTGAAAGCGGGAGAAACAGTTGCACTTGTTGGTCATACCGGAAGCGGAAAAAGTTCTATCATCAGCGTACTAAACCGGTTGTACCCCATTCAAAAAGGCGCCATAACCCTCGATGCCGTAAATATCGATGATTATGAAATCGATTTCCTGAGAAGAAATATCGGGGTGGTATTGCAGGATGTTTTTCTATTCTCGGGTTCAATTATGGATAATATTACACTTCGGAATCCTAACATCAGTAGAAAGCAGGTAGAAGATGTGGCGAAGATGATCGGCGTACATGATTTTATCATGCAGCTCCCCGGCAATTACAATTTTGACGTAATGGAAAGAGGAAATACGCTCAGCCTTGGACAAAGGCAGCTTATTTCATTTATCCGGGCGCTGTTGTATGATCCCGCGGTTTTGATTTTAGACGAAGCTACTTCGAGTATTGACACGGAAAGTGAATTGCTGATTCAAAAGGCAATTGATGCATTAATAACAGGACGCACCTCCATCGTAATTGCACACCGCTTATCTACTATCCGAAAGGCAAATAAAATTATTGTACTCGATGACGGACGAATAGTAGAAGCGGGAACGCATGACCAATTGCTTTCGCAAAATGGATTTTATGCCAAACTGCACAATATGCAATTCGAAAGAAATAAGCGCGTGAATGCTGACTGATTCCAATCCCACATCTATCCGGCTAAAAGATAAGTTAACGGCGAAAGGCATATAGCACGACTTCTGACTTCCTGCTGCCGTCCTCTAATGTACTGCCCTTACATTCACCTTCGGGATGTTGATCAAATGCAGTTGAATGTCTTTGTTTCTCGCCTTGTTGTCAAATTCGCTAATGATTTCTAAAATATCGTAATCAATAAAATTACAATCAGCTCCATCAATAGTGAGACGGCTCTCTTCCGGAATCTGGTCAAGCGATTTTCGCAGGTTTGCCTTATTTAGAAAAGTTACATTGCTATTGAGCTTGATAAAATAGGTTTCTCTTCCATCGATCAGGGAATGACTGATTTTATATTCCGCCTTAAAATTATTTTGAATGATGAAATAAACGGCGATGAGTAAGCCGGTGGTTACGCCGATCAACAGGTCGGTCAGCAAGATGGCGATGATAGTGATGATAAAAGGCAGAAATTGTTTCAACCCGAGTTTCCACATATTGCGAATCAATTTGGGTGTGGTTAGATTATATCCCGTAATGATCAAGATGGCTGCAAGTGAAGCATAAGGAATCATATTGAGCAGAAAGGGGAAAAATAATACTGCAATCAGCAGGCAAAGTCCGTGTGTAAAAGCCGATAATTTCGTTCTTGCTCCCGCATCCACATTTGCAGCGCCTCTTACTACCACTGCGGTCATGGGAATGGCGCCTAAAAGCCCGCAGGTCATATTTCCGATACCCTGCGCCACGAGCTCACGATTGACGGGCGTAATGCGATTGCGTTTATCCAGTTTGTCGATCGCTTCAATACACAGGAGGGTTTCAAGTGTTGCGAGTAAACCCATCGTAATTCCGTCTTTCCAGATTTCAGAGGTGGATAAAATTTTTGAAAAATCAGGAAAGGAAATTGCTGCAAAAATATTCGCCGGGATGTTTACCAGTTGCGATGGCTGTAGAGCAATAGACGGAATTGACTTTTCAAAAACAACATTTCCCAGAATTCCGATCACCACCACGATGAGCGGAGCCGGAATTATTTTCAATCGTTTCGACTTCGACTTTTGAAGCAGCGCCATAACTACAATCGAGATGACTGTAAGAATGATCGGACCTGTTGAAAAATGATGACCAAAGGCGAGCAGACTTCCCGAGAAGTGTTTACTGTTGAACAATTTTAAAAAACCTCCCGCCCAAAAGTCGGGTTCATCATATCCTAAAGCAAGCGGGATCTGCTTTGCAATAAGAATAACGCCGATTGCCGCAAGCATTCCTTTGATTACCGAAGAAGGAAAGTAATTGGCAATAGCGCCTAACTTTAAAATCCCTAAAACAAGTTGAAATAATCCGGCCACAATTACTGCGAGCAGGAATATGCGGTAATCACCAAGTGAGAGAATTGAAGAGGCAACTACAGTGGTTAAACCGGCTGCGGGACCAGACACAGCCAACTGCGAGCCGCTAATCAGGCTCACGAGTAATCCTCCTATGATTCCGGTTAAAATGCCCGAATAAAGCGGAGCGCCCGAGGCCAGTGCAATTCCGAGACAAAGCGGCAATGCCACCAAAAAAACTGAAATCCCGGCCGGAAGGTCATATTCCAGCCAAATGATTCGGTAATACCTGATCTTTCTTTTCACGGGCTATGAGTTTAAAAAGAGTCTGCAAAATTAAACTGCAAAATTTTAATACCCGATTATTTATCCTTTAAGCAGATTGAATGGATTTTAAAGAACGTCGCGTTATAGAAACCTTGCGTCGATACGATGTCATTGAACCGTCTTTTATAAAAAAGTAGAGGCGACTCCGGAGAAATCGCCTCTTTAAATGATCCAGCTTTAAAATATCACTCTACTAACAATTGCTTTTTTTCTTTCATTTTACCGCTACCGATTTCGACAATATAAATGCCACCGATTAGCTCACTTACATCAATTGTTGCTGACCTTGATCTGTCGAATCTTTGATGTTTTTTGAGGTTTCCTTTAAAGTCAAATATTTTTACATCATCGAAATACATTTGATCATTATACTGAAGAGTTTGTGGATCTACGCTGACAGTAATACGCGACCTTGCAGGATTAGGTGAAATAACAAACATGTCGTCACAGGGTATTGGAACATTTGTATGTGACTGCGGTGAAATACCGCAAATATTTGAAGCCGCCACAGAAATATCGTATTCCATCCCACACTGTTTCGGAATCGGGAATTGAAGAAGATTCGTTTGGGTAAACGGAGTGTGATTGGCACCAACGAAAATCATTGATCCATTTTTATACCATTGATAACCAGTTGCTCCCGGGACAGGAGCTACTTGGGTTTGAATTTTACCCATATGATAGTCGGCGAGAATTGTTGTGATAGGACCCGGTTGCGGTGTTCCAACACTTAATTGCTTACTGATTTGAAAAGGCGCAGCTCCACATTTTGTATAATTTGCTACAATGTTGACTATCCCGTTTGCTGCCCCGTTTTTGTAAACCCTAAATGTATTTCCGACACCAGAATTTGGAGTTACTATTCCTGTTGGAGTTGCCATCCAGTTTACGTTACTTAGGCCGGAAAGGTTCGAGAGGGTATATTGCTTGCTCCCGTTGCACAACAAGTCTGGTCCGGTGCTGGAAATAGTAATATTGTCAATATATCGATTTCCTATTCCGACTGCGAACCATGCGTTGGTAACTGCAATTTCTTCGCACGAGCCCGCGCCGTACAAATCGCGAGCAGCTTGAATACTTAAAGTTCGTGCTGCAGAATAATTAGACGAAGAAGTGAGGTAAACCGTTTCTGTTCTATAAGCAATTTGTTGACCATGATCAATTCCGATAGCATTAACGTTAAAAGAATTTCCAAGGTCATTTGTTCCTGCGCCTCCTTGGCAAATCAAGAAAAACCAATGACTTAGTATGGAAGAATTAGTGTGAGGTTCCCCCGTATTGCTCCAAAACTCTCCCGAATAAGTATTCGGATGCTGGCCCTCTGCGGCCAGTGGATCTTTAGGATTTTGAAGGTTTCTGATGCATGTAGATCCACCTAACACAATCTCTTCGCCGGCTAACCAATTTTGTTTGTTGGGGGCAGCCCAATGCTCGATACATGCGCCCCATATATCGCTAAAGCCTTCATTTAAAGCACCTGATTCTTGATTTCCGGGTGTTAGGTGTGCGGTAAAAGCTGCTAATCCATGTCCCATTTCATGCGCTAAAATGTCAAGAGCAGAATAGGAACGGCGGTTAATCCCGTCTCCATCTCCAAATTGGACAAAATTACTATTGCCGCCTACCCACTGGCCATTGTTCCAATTCGATCCTGCATGGACGTAATTTAATACAGGCATTCCATTACCGTCAATGCTGTTTCTGTTAAATATCGTTCTCCAATAATCCAATACCATTTCTGAACCCCAATGAACGTCTAAGGCTGACGCGTCCTGGAAAAACGCCGGCCAGAGAAACATACTCCAATTCGTATTATTATTTTGGAAATCAACGGCACTGCCGTAGCTAAATGTGTTTTGTAAATTTAAGGTTGATACGTTTACATTATTCCTCACTTCTCTTAATCTTATACCGCCTGGATACGTATCACCTGTAATTGCTCGGTTCCCACTATATACCGTTTCTGCAGAACACGGAATATTAACATCGGCAACTAATGGAATCCTATTTATAATAATTCCGGTATTTACATCTACATAAACCCATTCTTCGTTATTCGGTTCGAGAGAGGAAATGGTAAATTTCCATGCTATTTTAAAGTCACCTTTATGAAAGTAATCTTTCTTGATAACCAGTTCCCCCTTTGGAAAATAAGTTGAATAATTATTATTGGTCATTTTTTTAAGAAGGTTTTCCAAGATTGGACTTTCCCATTTGTATTGTTTTGCTTTCACGGAGTTTAACGCCTTTTCTAATGCTTGTTTTTCTGTTAAATCCACTTTTATAACCGGAATGTTCACTTTAGTAAAGTCTCCATTTGCAACCTGAATTACTCCATTTTTCGAATGCAGTATAAATTCTGAATGTTCTACCTTTATCCCTTTGTAATAATGAGCGTATTTACTATGACTCATTCTAATAAGTCTGTCGTCTGATTGACAAATCGTAACTCATCTGCTTTATTGAGATTTAAAAGGGACTTAAAAAAAGATTCTGCATTTTGAACCTCTGCAGAAACTCCGCTCTTAAAACGAGCGAAAGTTATTTTCCCGTTTTCGTTTCGTTGCACTTCGACTGTATCATCTATTGTTTGAGCCATAGTAATGGAAACGGAAAATAGAATGATTGTAATAGTTACATAGAAATTTTTCATTGTGGTTGATTTTAAATTATTTAGTTAAATAATAAAACATCGGGTCGCTACCTGCATCGGCTAAAATCAGCGTATCATTTTTCAATTCATACACTACGTATAGGTATGGGTACCCTCTTGCGTCTGAAAAATTCATTATGTATGTTTCATCGAAGTTGTAGGGTTTGTCGCGTTCCCAAACAATTGAACCATCTGTTATCAATGTATCTCGATAAGTTTGTCTTACTACATCTCCTGGACCGAAATACCAGTAGAAATCAGGAATATTCGTAACGCATGTCGCGCAATATCCTCCTATTTCATATGCTAATTTCCAATTACCCTGAATGTAGGATTGAATAACAGGTAAAGGTTTATCATATAAAATAAGATTATGCCTGTCGTATTTCTTTTCACAGGCCGATATTAAAATGAATAGAAAGAATACCGGTAAAATTTTTTGAAACATGTGGATTTGTTTTGATGATAAAAGCAGCTTTAACATAGGTTGGGGAAATGGAAAGCAGTTTAAAAGTTCGATGATTCTACATGATAAACTTTAATTACTATCGCTCGAGGAGGACTGATATCACTGAAAAGTTCTTTAATAGACGAAAACATGAGGGTGAGGTTAAGGAAGTTTTATACGGTTTCACGTAGTGTCCTTGAATCCATTGTTAAAAATAATTGATGTTTTTTTATTAACCAATTTTTTTATCGGGCAATCGCTTGTTAATGGCTTAATGGTACTCTTAACGAAAGGTGGTTTTCATTTGAAAGGATTAGTATAGCTTAAATAGCCTCTTATTTATCTTCAAGCAGATTGAATGGATTTAAAGCATGTTATTCTTATATAAACATTGGCCGGATCTGGGCGGCTGCTTAGCGGTCATTGATCTGCAAAGAATTCTCCATATATTTTTCCGGAGAGAAATCTGCTAAGAAAGGTTGGCGGCACAGAGGTGTAGGCAATACAACAGGCTGATTATCGCAAGTAATTTTTATTATTTTACATTTGTAAAAACCGTCATTAATGGATCTTTCTCTGAAAAATAAAACGGCTGTGATCTGTGGAAGTTCACAAGGAATCGGACTTGCATGTGCCCGTGAAATTGCCTTACTCGGAGCAAACTGCGTGTTGCTGGCAAGAAATGAAACCGCCCTTCAGCAAGCTTTGGAAACGCTGGATACAGCGCAAGGACAACAACATTCTTATCTCATTGCCGATTTTAGTGATCCAAGTTCGGTAAGACAGACAATGGAAAATTTCGCGGAAAAAAATGTGGTTCATATTCTCGTCAACAATACCGGCGGTCCTCCTCCGGGTCCTGCGATTGATGCTACTCCCGATAAATTTTTAGCAGCTTTTAACCAGCACCTTATCTGCAATCAGATTTTGGTGCAGGCCGTTGTTCCATCCATGAAAAGGGAAAAATATGGGCGCATTATTAATGTTATTTCCACTTCGGTGAAAATCCCGCTGAAGAATCTTGGCGTTTCCAACACCATTCGCGGAGCGGTTGCTTCCTGGTCAAAAACCCTGACCAATGAACTGGGACAATTTAATATTACCGTAAATAATATTTTACCGGGAACTACAAAAACGTCGAGACTCGAATCGCTCCTGAAAAATAATATGGAGAAGAAAAGTATTTCGAGGGAAGAAGCGGAAAACGAAATGAAAAAAGATATACCTATGCATCGGTTTGCAGATCCGGAAGAATTGGGAGCATTAGCTGCCTTCCTCGCTTCTCCGGCGGCATCTTATATTACCGGCGTTAGCATAGCGGTGGACGGAGGAAGAACGGGTTGTCTTTAAACATTGAATTATGAATTTTGAATTGCCATATTATCTTGAAAATTATATCGGAGGAAACTTTATCGGTCCGCTGAGTGGAAAGTTTTTAGACGGTATTAATCCGGCCACTGCAGACATCTATTATCAGGTTCCGGACAGCGATGAAAAGGATGTTGATTTTGCAGTGCAAGCTGCAAAAAAAGCATTTTCGCAATGGTCGCAAACGCCGGCCGAAGAAAGATTTAAGATTCTAAATAAGATTGCCGAACTGATTGACCAAAATCTTGATGCACTTGCATTGGCAGAAACGAATGACAATGGCAAACCGCTCTGGCTGAGCAAACGGGTAGACATTCCGCGTGCTTCTTCCAACTTTCGTTTTTATGCAACCGCCATTATGCATTTTTCATCTGAAAGTCATTCGATGGAAAATAAGGCAGTCAATTATACACTGCGGCAGCCGCTCGGCGTTGTTGCCTGCATCTCGCCCTGGAATTTGCCGCTTTATTTGTTTACCTGGAAAATTGCACCGGCTCTTGCAGCAGGAAATTGTGTGGTGGCAAAACCTTCTGAAGTTACGCCGGTTACAGGATTTTTATTAAGCCGGATCGCAAAAGAAGCGGGACTTCCGGACGGCGTTTTAAATATCGTTCACGGAGGCGGAAATACGACGGGAGAAGCCATCATTCAACATCCGGAAATAAAAGCCATTTCATTTACCGGAAGCACAAGAGCCGGAGCCAGGATTGCTTCTGTGGTAGCTCCAAGGTTCACAAAACTCTCTCTTGAAATGGGCGGCAAGAATCCTAATATTATTTTCGCCGATTGCAATTGGGAAAAGATGATGAAGGATACCGTTGCTTCGTCATTTTCAAATCAGGGTCAGATATGTTTATGCGGAAGCCGGATTTTGATTGAAGAATCTGTTTACGAAAAATTCAAATCTGAATTCGTTGAACGAGCGAAGAAATTAACCGTAGGTGATCCGCTTTCTCCTGATTCTAAACAAGGCGCTGTGGTAAGTAAAGTGCATTTCGAAAAAATCATCCATTGCATTGAAACGGCGAAGGAGGAAGGAGGAAAAATTTTGTTGGGAGGAAATGCCGTTCATCCGGAAGGAAGATGCGCAAAAGGATATTTTATTGAGCCCACGATCATCGAAGGATTATCCGCTCATTGCAAAACAAATACAGAAGAGATCTTTGGACCGGTTGTTACACTTCAGTCATTCAAAACAGAAGAAGAAGCGTTGCAAAAGGCAAATGCTACCGGATATGGATTATCAGCCACCATTTGGACGCAGGATATTTCGAGGGCCAATCGTGTTGCCGCTGCTGTGGAAAGCGGAATTATCTGGGTGAATTGCTGGTTATTGCGTGATCTCAGAACGCCGTTCGGTGGCATGAAAAACAGTGGCACCGGCCGCGAGGGAGGATGGGAATCATTGTTATTTTTTACGGAACCAAAAAACGTTTGTATCCAATTTTAGATGAGCGACATAATCAATACATCGGCCGCTGCCAAACCACTGGGCGCCTATCCGCATGCAAGAAGAGTAGGAAATCTATTGTTTTTATCCGGAATCGGTCCGAGATCTCCGATTGATAATTCCATTCCCGGGCTCGCATTGGATGCAGAAGGAAACGTTTATCACCACGACATCGCCGCTGAATGTCACGCCGTTTTCGCAAATGTGAAATCAGTGCTTGAATCAGCCGGCAGCCGTTGGGAAAACATCGTTGACGTTACGGTCTTTTTGATCGATATGCAAAACGATTTCCCAGTTTATAATGAAATATACGCACAATATTTTAAGGACGTTCAGGCTTGCAGAACAACCGTAGAGGTTAAGAGCCTGCCCAGTCCGATCGCTATTGAATTGAAAGTCATCGCAACGATTGATCATCCATAAAACTGAAATAACAGAAAATGAATTTTGAAGATCGGCTTGAATTTGCACAGAATGAAGATCAAAAAGATGCATTAAAGGATTTCAGAAAGAAATTTTTTATTCCGCAACATGATGGGAAAGACTCTATTTATTTTACCGGAAACTCGCTGGGATTAGAACCAAAATCAGTCAAAGATTACATTCAGCAGGAATTAAACGATTGGGCTCAATTAGGAGTGGAAGGGCATGTTCATTCGAAAAATCCCTGGCTGTCTTACCACGAATCCTTTGCAAAACCGGTGGCGAAAATTGTGGGAGCATTGCCGGATGAAGTGGTGGTGATGAATCAGCTCACGGTAAACCTGCATTTGCTCATGGCAAGCTTTTATCGTCCCACAAAAACGCGTTACAAAATTATTTGCGAAGCAAAAGCATTTCCTTCCGATCAGTATGCCATCGCTTCTCAGGTAAAATGGCATGGGCTTGAGCCGGATAAAGCAATTATTGAGATAAAACCACGTGAAGGAGAACATTGCATCAGGATTGACGATCTTATTCAGACAATAAAGGAGAATGGGCATGAAACGGCTTTGGTTTTAATTGGTGGTGTAAATTATTATACCGGGCAGGTTTTTGATATGGAGGCAATCACGAAGGCTGCACATGACGTGGGTGCAATTGCCGGTTTTGATCTGGCACATGCTGCCGGAAATATTGCATTAAAACTGCACGATTGGGAGGTTGATTTTGCAGCCTGGTGTTCGTACAAGTACCTGAATTCCGGACCGGGCGGAGTGGGAGGTGTTTTTATTCATCAGCGTCACGCTTCCGACAGCTCGATTTTGCGACTTGCCGGGTGGTGGGGACATGACAAGGAAAGCCGTTTCAAAATGGATAAGGAATTCAAACCAATTCCCACGGCTGAGGGCTGGCAATTGAGCAATGCCCCCGTTTTATCGATGGCTGCTCATAAAGCTTCGCTCGAAATATTTGAGGAAGCAACGATGGAACGCCTGCTGCAAAAAAGCAAAAGACTGACGGCTTATCTCTGGTTTATTATCGGTGAAATAAATGCAGGCTCTGATCAGGATTTGATTGAAATAATTACGCCCCGCGAGGAATCAGAAAGGGGTTGCCAGGTGTCTGTTTTTATGAAATCCAAAGGCAAGGAAATTTTCGATGCACTGATGCGGAAAGGAGTGATCGCAGATTGGCGTGAACCGAATGTGATACGCGTTGCGCCGGTGCCCTTATACAATAGTTTTGAAGATGTTTGGCAATTCGGAAATACTATCAAACACGTTATCAAAGGAAATTGATCGGAGATAAAATTTATTTATGAAACAAGCAAGTTCAAAGAAAGAAGTAGCCATCATCGGTGCAGGCCTCGTAGGTTCCTTACTTTCGGTTTTTCTCACCAGAAGGGGATATAAGGTACGGCTTTTTGAGCGCAGGGCCGACATAAGGAAAGACCTGGAAGCAAGAGGACGCTCCATCAATCTTGCCTTGAGTGATCGTGGCCTGAGAGCATTGGAAAAACTCGGCCTTTCAAACGACATAAAAAATATCGCCATTCCAATGGAAGGCAGGCAAATTCACAATGCCGACGGAACGCAGGCCTTTCAACCATATGGGAAAAAAGGTCAATTTATAAATTCCGTTTCAAGATCAGAATTGAATAAAATGTTGTTGAATGTGGCGGAAGAAAACGGCGTAAACATTTGTTTCAATTACAAACTAAAAGAAGTTGATTGGAAAGATAACTGCATGCAGTTTGAACTTCCCGGAAATCAATCAATATCAACTACGGCCTTCGATCTCGTCTTCGGAGCTGATGGAGCCTATTCGGCCAGTAGAAATGAACTGCGGCTGCATTCAGATCGCTTCAACTACCATCAGTTTTATATCGATTGCGGGTATAAGGAATTGAAGATAGCCGCCCGGCCTGATGGGTCTCCTGCCATTGGACTCAATGCTTTGCACATCTGGCCAAGAAACGATTTTATGCTCATCGCCTTACCCAACCCTGACAATAGCTTTACGTGCACCTTATTCTTTCCCTTTGAAGGAGAACAGTCTTTTGAAAAGCTGGATTCTGAAGAAAAAGTAAAATCGTTTTTTGAAAATACGTTTCCCGATGCCGTTCCATTGATGCCCAACCTTATCGATGATTTTTTTCATAATCCCACCTCATCGCTCGTTACAGTCGATTGTTTTCCGTGGATAAGGAACGGACAATTTGCGCTGATTGGCGATGCAGCCCATGCGATGGTTCCTTTTTATGGTCAGGGGATGAATTGCGGCTTTGAGGACTGCGTGGTTTTAGATGATCTCCTCGATCAAATGGGAGATGACAACTGGCAGGAGATACTCAAGGTCTATCAGGATTTGCGAAAGCCTGATGCTGATGCAATCACGCAATTGGCTTTGGAAAATTTTATTGAAATGCGGGCAAAGACGGCCGATCCGGATTTTTTATTGCAAAAAAAGATCGAAGCAAAACTAAATGAACGGTATCCTGACAAATGGATTCCGGCTTATTCACTCGTTACGTTTAGTCCGGAAATCAGGTATTCAGAAGCACTTGCAAAAGCCAGGAAACAGGAAGCCATCATGCAGGAAGTGATGAAACAAAATGTACATGAAGCTGACTATACTTCTGAGCAATTTCTCGAAACAATTATTTCAAAACTGAATTGAACAATGAACCGGTATCAACTCATAAAATCGATCAGAGAAAAACAATCTTATCTCTGTGTGGGATTAGACACAACGAAAACGAAGATTCCAAAACATTTGCAATCAAATACTGATGCGGTGTTTGAGTTCAACAAGGCAATTATTGATGCTACGAGAGATATCTGTGTGGCCTATAAGATCAACACCGCCTTTTATGAAGCTGACGGGTTAAAGGGTTGGGAAACGATGGAAAAGACGATCGATTATATTTCGGATTCGCATTTGAAAATTGCCGATGCCAAAAGAGGTGACATTGGAAATACATCGCATCAATATGCAAGAACTTTTTTCGAAACCATGAATTTCGATGCGGTAACCGTTGCGCCTTATATGGGGGAAGACAGCATTCGGCCTTTTTTGGAATATGAAAATAAATGGACGATCGTATTGGGATTAACGAGCAATAAAGGAGCAGAAGATTTTGAATTGCAACGGCTTTCATCCGGAAAATTTTTGTACGAACAGGTCATTGAAACCGTTGCAGGCTGGGGAACAGAAGAAAATCTGATGTTTGTAACCGGTGCTACGCAGGCATCGGAATTAAAAAATATAAGAACCATTATCCCTGACCATTTTCTCTTGATTCCGGGGCTGGGCTTTCAGGGCGGAAGCTTGAGTGAAGTTTCAGAAAGCGGATTTAATAAAGATGTAGGATTACTGGTAAATGCGAGTCGCGCCATTATTTATGCCGGAGAAGGAAAAGATTTTGCAGATGAAGCGAAAATGATCGCTCATCAATATCAAAGCGAAATGCAGCAATATTTAAGATAGTGGGGATGGTAAAAAATTGCTGTATCTGCCCTTCAACCGGCGAAGAAGATGAAATTTAAGGAGTGTACTTTCTAACCGCAAAACAGCGAGTTTAATTGGCAGAGAAAATCACATCGGTTTTTTGATTTCTGATTTTTTTAAAGAAAGAGGGAGTGAGGCCTGTTTGCTGTTTGAATTGACTCGAAAGATGGGCCACACTGGTGAAGTTTAAATTAAATGCAATTTCGAACAGCGAGCAGGAAGAATAAACGAGCATTTCTTTCACCTTATTTATTCTGAACCTGATAATATATTGCTCTACCGTTATTCTTTCCTGTGCAATGAAGATGTCTCTTATGGTTTCATAATCCTTGTGGAACCGGTCTTTCGCGGCAGTAGAGAACCTGAAGTTTTCAGGAAAGTCGTAGGAGCCTCCATAAACTTCAGCCACCAAAGCCTTTATTTCGTTTACTGTTTTTGTCTTTTTATCCTCCAGTAAGCTAAATCCGTAACCGGCTAATTTTTTGCCCAAAACAACGGTGTCAACAGGCACCACAGCTTTCGCAAAAGATATTTCTCCCAATGCTATCTTATCGGCTTTATATCCAAGATCGTCTATTGTTTCTTTTACAACCTTCACACAACGGTTGCAAACCATTCCCTTAATTAAGATTTTTGATTGCTGCTCCATAACAATGATTTCTGCTGCAAAGATGAAAAGGAGCAAATGAAAAATTGTTACATTATAACCCGCGAAACTTATAAAATTTCAGAACCGATCTGATCGAGCGACTTTCTACTTTTTTCTTTGGTTTGTTTAAATTCAGACGGTGTAAATCCGGTTACTTTCTTAAATTGTTGTGAGAGATGTTGCACGCTGCTGTAGCAAAGTTTATCTGCAATTTGGTTGAGCGTGAGTTCATTATAGGCAAGCAACTCTTTTGCCCGTTCAATCCTGAGAAGAATGACGTATTTTTCGATGGTAATGCCTTCTATGGACGAAAAAAGCGTTGATAGATAATTATAATCGGTTCTCAACTGATCAGACAATAACACCGACAATTTTTTGCTCCTTATTTCATCCTCATCACTATGAATGTAGCCGATAATGGCACTCTTGATCTGCGATACCAGGGACGCCTTCCTGTCATGAAGTAACTCAAAACCTAAAATGCTGAGATCGGCTTTCAAGGCCAGCAATTGCTCTTCACTTAAGGGCTTGTTGAGCCTTAGTACGCCTAATTCCACTGTACTAAAATCAATTGAAAGCGCAGTGAGCCGTTGCTTTACAATCAGCACACAACGATCGCAAACCATATTTTTTATAAACAGTTCCATCGCTTACGAATGAATAAAAGACGCGTTCTTACCTGCAATCTCTTTTTCTGCTGTCGGATTTTCGAAAGACAGAAAATAATATAAATAAATGTGCTTATAGTATAATAACAATCCTGACCTGCCTGAATAATTTTGCCCCGGGAATCAAAAATAAAATTTAAAAATAAACAATAAAAAAATGAAACAGGAAAAAAATGTAGTCGAATACACGCTCAATGCAAGCGAATTTGACTGGGAGGTAAGGCCGGGAAAGTCCATCAGTGCCTGGGGCTTCAATCAACAGGTTCCGGGGCCGGTTCTAAGAGCAAAGAAAGGCGATACACTCGTGGTAACAGTGAATAATAACCTCCCCGAAGCGACGATGGTTCACTGGCACGGCATCCGCCTTCCGGCTTCTATGGACGGAACAGGCGAGGTTCAAAAGCCGATCCCGCCCGGTGGAAGTTTTGAGTACCGGTTTGAAGTGCCGGATGCCGGAACCTTCTGGTATCATTCTCACCAAAATGAAACCGTTCAAATGGAAAGAGGAATGTACGGCGGTATTGTAGTAGAAGAAGATATGTCAGGTTTAAAGGCCGATGGCGAACGTGTATTGGTGATCGACGATATGAAGCTTACCAGCAATAACTCGTTTCAAAAACGCGGGATTATCAGGTCATGGATAGAAAGGCACGACGGACGCGAAGGAAGTACAAATTTGATTAATGGAAAGGAAGCTGTTGTCTTACATATGCATGCGGGACAAACAGAAAGATGGCGGATAATAAATGCCGCAAGTGCGCGGTATTTTAAGTTAAGCATCGATGGTAAACCCTTTAAAATAATTGCAACAGATGGTGGATTGCTTGAAACCCCGAGAACGGAAACGGAGTTGTTAATCGTGCCGGGGGAAAGGTTTGACATATTGGTAGGGCCATTTGAAGAAGGAGAAAACTTTTCAATAAACGCATTACCCTACAACCGCACAACTTTTTTGAAAGCGAAACAACATTCTTATGGGAAAGTACATGTCATGGAACCGGAATCCACCCTGGCATCCATTCCGGAAAAACTGAATGAGATTCGGTGGCTGGCAGCGCAGGATGCAACGATAAACAGAAAAGTAAAACTGTCCGTAGGGCCAAGTTTGAAACATGGAATCGACTTTTTGGTAAACAGTGAAATGCACCACAATGACGAACCCGTTATGGTTGGTGACCTGCAGATTTGGGAAGTAACAAATTCGAGTATGATGGATCATCCGTTTCATCTACACGGATTTTTCTTTCAGGTGTTGGAAGAAGACGGCCGGGCGCCGGAATTTAAAGCGTGGAAAGATACCTACAACCTCAAACCGAAATCGAAGATAAAGATCGCATGGATGCCCGATAATCGCCCCGGACGATGGATGTATCATTGCCACATTTTAGAGCACCACGCTGCCGGAATGATGGCGCATTTTGAAGTGATTGATCCTGCCCTACCGGCCCAGCCCCGCCAGAAGCAAATCCACAGATGCCACAACTAAAATTTTTTTCTAGAGTTTTTCTTCCGCAGATAGCGCTGATTCTCGCTGATTTTTCCTCTGCGTTCATCTGCGTGCTCTGCGGGAAACTCTATTTGGATTTTCTCCCGCAGACGGCGCTGAGTTTCGCTGATTTTTCTCTGCGTTCATCTGCGTGCTCAGCGGGAAACTCTATTTTGATTTTCTCCCGCAGATAGCGCTGATTCTCGCTGATTTTCGCAGGATTTTTCTCTGCGTTTCTCTGCGTGCTCCGCGGGAAACTCTCTTTATTTTGGTTCCCGCAGATAGCGCGGATTTTCGCTGGTTTTTCTTTGTGTTTCTCCGCGTGCTCAGCGGGAAACTCTATTTGGATTTTCTCCCGCAGAAGGCGCGGAGTTTAGCAGAATTTTCCTCTGCGTGGATCTGCATACCCGGGAAAACCGTGTAAAGGCTGGCTTTAGAGGATGCGAAAAAATGAAGCTTCAAAGAATTGTAAGCTGACTTGGAATTATATAAATCAATTCCCCTAAATTATAACAGTCCCGGCTACCTCTGAAACTACTTTTGCATTACAATTTATCAATTAATTAAACACAAAAAAATGAACACTACAATTAAAAGATGCGGATGCGAAGATGTTACAAGCGAAAATCAAATTTGTAACTGCGAAAACTGTCCCGGCACCGGATGTACCTGTGGTTGCACCTGCTGCGCATGACAACATTGGGAGAGGCTTCGGCTTCTCCCTCTTTTTAAATTTTTAAACACAACTATTAAAATTATTACTATGTCTCTGTATGTTATTTCAAACGCGAAAAAACTGCCCCTCGTAAAGCAGCCCGAGGG
>JAFAEW010000094.1 GCA_023423835.1 Bacteroidota bacterium
AATTTAGCACAAAACCAATATCCACATCATGAAAAAAACCATCTTGGTATTAAGTGCACTTGCACTTATACTCTCAGGCATTTCTGCAAATGCCCAGAACTACAACTTTGGCCTTTGGGAATATTTCGGAGGCCCGTATTCACCAGAACAATATCCGATCAAAGGCCGACTCACAAATTTCGCCTGGAAAGATATTGAACCTTCCAACAACAGTTTTAACTGGACCGATTTCGACGCTACCCTTAAAAGCCGCACGGCAGATGGATTACCCACCATTTTTATGGTATTTACCAAAGAAGATGCACCTGACTGGATTTATGAAAACGGCGTTCCTAAGGTGATTGAAAAAGACGGCCAGGGCCAAATGAGCGGACATTCTCCGTATTACGCTGACAGTGATTACAAGTTTTTCTTCAAAAGAATGATCACTAAAGTCAGGGAACACGTTGAAACCCTTCCGGCAGATATCAGGGCGAATATTATCGGCGTTCAGGCCTGCTTAGGTAGCACCGGTGATTATATCAGTTACAAAGGCGAAGTGGATTCTGAATATTATCTTTCAGCCTACGATTTCTTTGAGCTGTTTAAAGAGTTTTCCCTTCACTTCTACAACGAATACAAAAACACCAGTCCGGCAATCACCCTGCTGAGCAATCCAAAAAATGACGGTGCAGATCAAAACAGCTGGGTAATCGAAAATTGTCCGGGCTGGATCAAATGCGGCACCATTGGCAAGGGTTATCAACTCAATGATGAAAAATCTAAATCAACCTGGCTGTACAATACGCTGAATAAACCCGTGAACGGATCCTATATTAGAGCAAGATCCGAAATGTCGCAACAACAGTCGGCAAACGCTGGTTGGTGGAATGAAAATAAATACGGAAACCAGTTTGCCAATGCTTGTTACTCGATCTATTGGGGTCTCGACTGGTCTAACCAGGGCCTCAATGATTTTAAAGACCAAAACAGCGACTCTATTTTCAAATTCTTCAATAAATACGCAGGACAAAAAGATCCGATCCAAAGCACCAATGCAATGTGCGCTCTTAAAGACGTTTTGGATGCCGCTGACGGCGACAGATTTCCGGCTTCAATTTATGGAACAGTTGATAGAAATAATATCAAACGATACCAGGATATCGTAAGCAAATACGCTGCTTACGGGGCCAAACTTGGCGATAAATCCACTGTAAATTTGTTGGAACTTGACAACCTTTCCGCCCAGTCCATCAATGACGTAGGTTGGGATTTGCTGCCGGGTAATTATGAAAGATTTCTTTACCAGATCAACGCCAATGAAACCAGCGTTGGATACTGGAACATTAAGGCGGCCGGAGATCCCAATTCTATGTACGGAAGATTTGGACGCGGATTTGACGTGAAGTCCGGAAAAACAGCGCTCTACTTTGATCTCGATGATGCGTTTCTCCGCTATCAACCGCTGAACGGCGCTTATCCAATATCAATAGATATTACCTATCTCGATAAAGGAACCGGAAGTTTTGGATTATATTACGATGCAAAAAGCGGGAACAACAAACTCGCCGCACAGGTTACCTGTAAAAATTCAAACAAGTGGAAAACCATCAGCATTTTGATCAATGATGCCTATTTTGGCAACCGCGGTACAAACGGAAGCGATTTTGCGATCCAAAGCATCAACAACGAAGATGTCATTTTCTCCCTGGTAGAATTTGCGAGACCGAAATCTGATCTGTCTGATGTAGGTTTAATTGCTTCGCCGCTTGCTGCCTTTGATACCATTTGTTACAACGGCGAAAGCGCAGCCAATTCATTCGTTCTGAGCGGTCATTATCTCGATGGAACAAGAGTGACCGTAGGTCCTTTCAGGAACTATAAATTTTCAGTTTCAGCTAATGGCACCTACACCGATTCGGTTATATTCGAAGAATACGGAACAACTATAAACTCGACAATTTTTGTAAAATTCAATCCCGATGGAAAAGAAGTGATTTCGAAGGGTTCGATCCCGGTGAGAGGAAGTGGATTTACACTGCTCGTGCCGGTTTCTGCCACCTCGGTAAACAGCCTTCCGGCTATTAAAGAATCAGTGATCGACATCAGTTGCTACAACCAAAATGACGGAAAGATAAATCTCGATCTTACCGGGGGATCAGGTCCATTTACCTATAGCTGGTCAAGCTCCGATTACAAAAGCTTCGGCTCTTCAACAAAAGATGTTTCGGGTCTTAAAGCAGGTCAATATGCCCTAACGTTAACCGCTGCCTTTAATTGCAGTTACAACGCTTCCTATGTTATTCAAAATCCCGGTAAACTCGGTATCGGATTTTCACAGGACAGTGCCATTTTCTGCAAGGGCGGATCAACAACCGTTCAGGTATTTGCTACCGGGGGAACCGCACCGTTTTCGGGTACGGGTACGTTTACAGCCGGTCCGGGAAATAAATCCTATACCATTACCGATGCAAGGGGATGTACGGTTTCTAAAGGTTACAATGTAGCCAACGGATCAAACACAGCACCGGCCAGACCAAATTCCATTACAAGTATTTCAGCCACCGACCTTGGCTTATGCAACGGGGGTCAGTATGATTTTTCAACTGTGGCTGTAAAAAGTGCCACTTCTTATAGCTGGACATTACCGTCAGGAGCAAAGATCAGTTCAAGTAATAACGAGGGACTTTCCATCATCGCAAATCTGCTTTCAACTAAAACAGATCAATCAATTTCAGTGAGCGCAGTAAACGCATGTGGATCGAGTGCCGTGTACAATAAGATCTTCCGGTATCTTCCTTCAAAACCGGCTGGAGTTAGCGGGCCCACAAACGTTAAAGAAAACCAGACTGCCACCTATTCTATTCCGGCAACGGCAGGGCTCACTTATCTCTGGACCGTTCCGGGAAAAACTGAAATCGTGAGTGGTCAAAACACCAATACGATTTCGGTAAAATGGGGAAACAGAGCAGGTCGCATTACTGTAAAAGCATCCAATAATTGTGGTCTCTCCGCTCCTTCGACCCTCGATGTTACAATGGCAGGAAGCTTCAACATGGCCGAACCGGAATCAGACCAGGCGATGATGAAGGTAACAACCGAAAGCAAACCAGAAATCAGGATCATTCCAAATCCTGCAATCGAACGCTTTGTGGTAACCATGAATGGAACCGGAAATATTGATCTTATACAAATCTTTGATGTAAACGGCAAAACCGTTTTCAGCAGGAAATCAAGCCAGAAGACCATCGCGATCGAAAGAAGCGAAATAAAAACTGCAAACGGAATTTATTTCATCGTAATCACCTCAGACAATCAGAAGTACAACCAGAAACTGATATTACAATAGGCAACCCTCCCGTGTATAAACGCCATTGCGAAAAGCAGTGGCGTTTTTTTTTGAGGAACTGTTGAAGAATCGGGAAGCTTAATTTATCTCCCTGATCTTTTCCCACATTAGCCGGGCGACGAGCTCATTGCCCTGGTCATTCAGATGCACACCGTCGGTGGTCAGGATTCCTTTTGTCAAATTTTGCTGATTGTGCTTGTTCTCATAATCCAGAAAGGCTGACCTGAGATCTACCAGCGGCACTTTGAGGTCGGCGGAGATGGATCTGATGATATTGCTGTACGCATTCAGATCACCATCCATCTCGTTGGTACAATCCTTTTTTTCACCGATGGTTGCCGGAGTACAAACGATCACCTTTGCTCCGTTGTTTTGCAATTGTGAAATGATGGCCCGGTAAAACCGTTCAAATTTGTCTTTATCGGTTCCCGTTCCAAAAAGCTGTTTGTGCCATATATCATTAACACCCACGTAAATGAGAACGATATCCGGCTTTTTTGCCAATACATCCTCCGGCATTCGCAGGTAAAGATCATAAACCTTATTCCCTCCGATCCCCGCTCCTACCAGTTCGTAATTTGAAATTTGCTGTTGCTGCAACATCCTTTCCATAACGGAAATATATCCGTTAGGTTGAACACCCATTTCGGTAATCGAGTCACCAAAAAAAATAACTTTCTTTTTTCCGGCCGGCTTTGCTGAAATAAATGACATCAGCACAATGGCCAACAGGAATAAGATGACGGGAATAAATTTCAGGTTCATAATTTTTTACAAGTTTGAAATGTACTATTGATGTTTAATCACTTTCTGCTTTAAGATCACCGTTCCGTCTGCTGCCATGATCTTCACAATATAGACGCCCGATGCTGCAT
>JAFAEW010000027.1 GCA_023423835.1 Bacteroidota bacterium
GGACAAGCCTCTACAACCTGGTCCGCGAATTGAGAAACAACCGTCAATCACCCGTCAGGTTTACCATAAACAAAATACGAACAGAGGAAGATCTGGCCAAACTCGTAGGCAGGAAATTTTCAACCGATTCTGCAACCGCTATACGTTTTCTTTCAGACAGCGATTCACTGGCAAAACTTGAGGTAGACAGCAATACATGGATGACGCTGATCATTCCTGACACCTACCTTTTAAACTGGAACCTTCCCATGGAAAACATCCTCGAAAGGTTTAAACGGGAATCTTTAAAGTTTTGGGAAGAGGACAACCGTTTACAAAAGGCAGCATCAATGGGTTTTACGCCCAAACAGATCTATATTATCGCGTCAATTGTAGAGGAAGAAACGAATAAAAATGATGAGAAAGGAAACATTGCGAGTGTGTATATAAACAGGCTTGACAAAGGGATGCCGCTGGGAGCAGACCCAACGATCAAATTCGCGCTGAAAGATTTCGGATTAAAACGAATTCTTTATGGCCATTTAAGAACCGTCTCGCCCTACAATACCTATGTAAATAAAGGTTTGCCACCGGGACCTATTTGCACGCCTTCACCCCAAACGATTGACGCCGTCTTAAACGCGCCGAAAACGGATTATCTGTTTTTCGTGGCAAGCAGCGATTTCAATGGGTATCACCATTTCAGTAATAATTATGCAGAACATCAGCAGTATGCAAAAATGTATCAGCGAAAATTAGACAGCCTTATTTTGAATAGAAACAAATAGTGCGATTGACGATAGAACAAAAAATACTAAGCTCAGGGTTTGTTGGAAAGATCAGGGAAAAAAGCAAAAACACTTTTCTTCCCGGATTTAAAGGCCTTTCACTCTACGAAGTCTTTGATTTTTTTGTTGATCAGATTCAGCGCGAAGGATTGAATGTGCGGGCAGCCGCCATTTCATTCAATATTATAATGGCAATTCCTGCCGCCTGCCTGTTTCTGTTTACCCTCATCCCCTATCTGCCTGGAGCCAACAACATGCACAACCAATTGCTTCAATTTATTTACGACCTTGCTCCCAATTCGGAAGCGCAAGTTACCATGGCTCAGTTTCTCGACGATTTTTTCAATAAGCCAAAGACGGGTTTATTGTCTCTGGGATTTTTCCTGGCCCTTTTTTATGCTTCCAATGCAATGATGGGCATCATCAGAACATTTGACCGGTCACTGATGAAAAAAACGAAAACGAATTTCATCAAAAAACGCATCCGGGCGCTCAAACTTACACTGATAATGGCTTTGCTGGTCCTGGGGACAACACTTATTTCGACGGGACAGGGTGTATTTTTCAATCGTATAATGGAATGGATGCAGATTCAAAACAATACGGTAAAGGCGCTCATTCAAAATCTTCGCTGGATTGTGGTGGTGGCATTGTTTCTCTATTCAATCGCATTTATTTACAAGCTTGCACCTTCACTTCACAAACGATGGAAACTGATTTCACCGGGTTCCATCTTTGCCACGGCCCTGATGATCACCTGCACCTATTTTTTTTCTATCTGGGCTTCCAACTTTTCAACCTACAATAAGTTTTACGGATCCATCGGCACGCTTCTGTTAATCATGGCGTTGGTGTTTATCAACTCACTCGTTCTGCTCGTTGGATTTGAACTCGATTTCAGTATCTATTATCTCTCCAGTCAGGAGGAAGAACAGCGGTTGCTGGCCAAAAGTGATCCGCTTAATTCAACAGAATAATGGTTATCGAATGATGCGGTCACGTTTTTTCGCAAGGTCCATCGCATCCCATTTCTGCATCAATTCTTCCCTTCTCTCTGCCGGAAAGTTGTTCCGTTCGTAATGACCTGCAAGTTGCTTTTGCCGAAAGGCTTCAAAGATCGTAACCGCGCAGGCAACAGAGATATTGAGACTTTTGATGAAGCCGCTTTGCGGGATGTTGAAGTTGCCATCTGAGAGGCGCAACACTTCGTCGCTCACCCCTGTTCGTTCATTTCCGAAAACGAGTGCAACCGGTTGTGAAACAAAATCGAGTTCAAAAACCGGACAAGCTTCATTTGTAAGATAGGTACAAAGGATACGGCTGTAGTTTTTTCTTAAGACGGCAAAACAACCGGCAACACTCGTAAACGAATGCAGGGATAGCCATTTCTCTGCGCTGCGACTGCTTCTGTGACCAAATTTGTGTTGCAGCGTGGTTTTGGTGTTGATGATATAAATGTCCTGAATGCCCACTGCATCGCAACTTCTCATTACGGCAGAAATATTGTGCGGATCTTCCACATTTTCGAGTACCACCGTCAGATCGTTTTGGCGCTTGTCCAACACTTCCTGTAATCGCAGGCGTCTTTCAGCTGTCATTAGAAAATTTTTCTACAAAGAAACCGCATCTGACTTTAAATTTCCGATCCTGGGAAAACAAAATAACGGGTAAAAATAGCAGGTACGCGTTTTGATTGAAAAAAACATACCTTTGCACACTTTTGAATTTTAAACCGTTACATGACACGAGCCGCCCCGTAAGGCGGTGGCGAGTTGCCTGTGGCCTATTTATAAAACAGATATAGACACATGAAATTATCGCAGTTCAAATTCGATCTTCCCCTAAACCTGATTGCACAAAATCCCACCAAAAGACGCGAAGACAGCCGGCTGATGGTCGTTCATCGTAAAACCGGACAAATTGAAAACAGAAATTTCAAAGACATCATTGAGTACTTCGATGACAAAGATGTTTTTGTTGTAAACAACACCAAGGTATTTCCGGCAAGAATGTACGGACGCAAAGAAAAAACAGGAGCTAAAATTGAAGTGTTTCTGCTACGCGAACTCAATAAGCCAAACCGTTTATGGGATGTAATTGTTGATCCCGCCAGAAAGATCAGGGTGGGAAATAAACTCTATTTCGGTGAAAACGATGAACTGGTGGCAGAAGTCATTGACAATACCACCAGCCGCGGACGAACCATCCGTTTTCTCTGGGATGGTGATGATGCGAGTTTTAAACAGGTGCTCGAATTATTAGGTGAAACGCCGCTCCCGAAATACATCAAAAGAAAACCGGATGAAGAGGATAAAGAACGTTATCAGACCGTTTACGCCAAGCATGAAGGCGCTGTAGCGGCACCAACCGCCGGATTACATTTCAGCACCCAACTTATCAAACGTTGTGAAATAAAAGGGATAAAATTTGCAGAAGTTACACTGCATACCGGGCTCGGCACCTTTCGTCCGATTGAAGTAGAAGATCTGAGCAAGCATAAAATGGATGCGGAATATTACAAAGTGGATGAAGAAGCCTGTAAGATTGTCAATAATGCGAAGCAAACCAACCATCGGATCTGTTCCATCGGAACTACCACGATGCGGGCTTTGGAAACCAGTTTTACCGCTCAGAAATTATTGAAACCGAGCGAAGGCTGGACGAATATTTTCATTCATCCTCCCTACCAGTTCAATGTGGCAGACAGCCTGGTAACAAATCTTCATTTGCCTAAAACCAGCCTTTATATAATGGTCTGTGCTTTTGCCGGTTATGATTTAGCTATTGAAGCCTATCAGAAAGCCATAAAGGATAAGTACCGGTTTTTCAGCTATGGTGATGCGATGCTCGTGATATAAAACGCACTATAATTATTGTAAAAGCCGTTCGCTCTGGTGAACGGCTTTTTTGTTGCACCAGGTTTGAAGAAATCAAAGTTTCTATAATGCGAAGAAATGCTTTAACTTTCATCAATAAATCTTACTTATGCAACAAAGGTCTGTCACAGTTTCATTTTTCGTGTTCATTCTTATAAACGCATTTACCATGAATTTTTCCTTTGCACAATCGCAAGACGATAATCATTTAACGGAAAGGCAAATCGAGGACGGTTGGGAATTGCTGTTCGACGGCAGTTCATTGAATGGATGGAGAACCTTCAAAAACATTCCCGGATCGTGGCAGGTCGTAAACGGCAGTATCTGCAGCATGAAACCTGAGGGGGATGTGAATCCCGATTTGATTACTAATGATGTATTTGAAAATTTTGAACTTTCAATCGACTGGAATTTAAGTCCGAAAGGCAATAGCGGCATTATGTATTTGGTAACGGAAGATCAGGATGAGACCTATGAAAGTGGTCCCGAATACCAGTTGATCGACGATAAAGGATTTCCGGAAAGCATTAAAAGTGATCAGCATACCGGCGCAAATTATGCGATGCATGCGCCGAAAAAACTTGCTGCCAATCCTCCCGGACAATGGAATACCACCGTCATTAAAGTGTATGACGGCCATGTGGAACATTGGCTGAATGGGAAGAAACTTCTTGAGTATACCATTGGTAGCGAGGAATGGAAAAAAGAAAAGGAAAAAGGAAAATGGAAAGACGTTCCCTCTTATGGTGCTTCTTCAACCGGCCACATTGCATTGCAGGCTTCGCACAGTGGGGTAGCCGAATCAGGCGTGTGTTTTAAAAATATCAGAATTAAAAGGCTGTAAAGCCTTTGATCTTGCGTTAAGCTTCACGCCGCTTCGCTCCGGCTGCTTCTGTTTTTCTCAGGTATGAAAATAGCGCATCTCTTGTTTCGGCTTTCAGCCGGCAAGAGACGGTTTTATTTTTGCCTTAAGAATTGGTACGGTTTTTAATTCATTGACTTATCAGAAATCAAACATTATGGAAGACGAAAAATTTAATGAATCTACTATAAACCGTCCTCTGGGTGGAAGAATTCTGGATGCGCCGCTCGTAGCTATTGACATTCCTTCACGCGTTGCACAGTTGAAAACCGAACCTGCCTGGGAGAAAAGTGATCGAAATGCGATCACAGTCTATAAAACACAACAACTACGCATCGTGTTGATTGCCATGCACGCCGGTGCGGAGATGGTTCCACAGATTTCCGATGCCGTTATCAGTATTCATGTAATCGACGGTATGCTCAATTTTAAAACAGAAAGCGAATCCCTTCAAATAGGCGCTGGACAAATATTAAATATTCATCCTTTGGTAACCCATCACATTACCGCCGCGGAGGAAACGGTCTTTTTACTTTATATGACCGACGAAGTATTTGGAGATATTTTTCAACAATAAATCAGGTACAATCAACAAGGGCCGGTAACCAACCTGCTTTTAATTCGCAAATATGGAACTCCTATTTTATGGTGCTGCCCGTACAGTTACCGGATCCAAGCATCTCTTACGGCTTGAAAACGGCAGATCAATTCTGCTGGACTGTGGTATGTTTCAGGGAATGGGTGATGAAACTGATTCACTCAATCGTGACTTTGGATTTGACCCCAAAACAATTGATTTTGTAATTCTCTCGCATGCACATATTGATCATTCCGGTTTACTTCCAAAATTGGTAAAAGACGGTTTTAAGGGAAAGATTTTTTGTACCCCTCCTACCAAAGACCTTACGGCCATATTGCTGGAAGATTCTGCCAATATTCAACAAAATGAGTCCGGTTCGAAAAGACAGAGAGAAGAAGTGGATTCAGAAACGTTTTTCGATCTGGATGACGTGGTAAAAACAATGGAACTGTTTGAAACCATTGGATACGACGAATGGTTTGAGATAGAACCGGGAGTAAGTTTTATGTTTACAAATGCAGGTCACATCATTGGAAGCGCTGCCATTCATTTAAACATAACAGAAAAAAATAAATCAACAGCAATCACTTTCAGTGGAGATGTAGGAAGATATAACGATGTAATTTTATGCCCTCCGGCTCCATTTCCACAGGCCGATTATATCATCATTGAAAGTACTTACGGCAATAAATTACACGACGTGCTGTTTAGTACAACGGACGAATTAAAAAAGATAATTTGGAAAACCTGCATTGAGAAAAAAGGTAATCTGTTAATTCCTGCTTTCAGTGTCGGACGGACGCAGGAACTCTTGTTTTTTCTGAACCAGTTGAGCCTTGAAAACCGGCTAAATGAGGTTAAAGTCATAGTTGACAGTCCACTCAGTGCCGCGGCAACAAATATTGTAAAACGGTATCCGGAATACTTCAATGAACGGATTCAGAAGATTTTGGAGATTGATGATGATCCTTTCGATTTCCCTGATCTGCATTTCACCAAAACCATTGAAGACAGCAATAAAATTGAAGGAATTGAAGAACCTTACGTTTTGATTGCGGCAAGCGGGATGGCTTCTGCCGGCAGAATCGTCAAGCATCTTGCAAACAACCTCGAAAATGCCGGGAACAGCGTTTTAATTGTTGGCTATTGTTCGCCCGAAAGCCTGGGTGGACAACTGTCACGAGGAGCGAAGGAAGTTGAAATAAACGGCAGATTTTTCAAGGTGAAAGCGGATGTTATCAATATGCAGAGTATGAGTGCGCATGGCGACAGTAATGATCTTCTGAAATTTTTATCGTGTCAGGATCCTGAAAAGGTAAAGAATGTTTTCCTGGTTCACGGAGAATATGCTGTGCAGATGGAATTTGAAAAAAAGCTGCATTCAAAAGGGTTTAAATCGGTTAAAATACCCGAACAAGGATATAGCGTGAAAATTTGAGAATTCAGGATGCTTTCTGGTGAAAACATTCAGGGAAATATTGTAAAAAAATTTTTGTATTTTTATTTAAGTTCAAAATAACATATTATGCTTTGGCAGGGAAGAAGACAAAGTTCGAACATAGAAGACCGTCGAGGAATGGGCGGAGTGGGTGTGGGCGGAGGAATCGGCGCACTTGTAATAGGTTTAATCATTTATCTGCTCGGAGGTGATCCATCAGCGGTTATTGATCAATCGCCACAGTCGCAACCGATGTCGCAGGAACAAAGGGCCGAACAAGATGAAACTTCACAGTTTGTTGCGGTTGTACTCGCAGATACAGAAGATGTCTGGAGCAAATTGTTCAATGAAATGGGTAAACAATACGTTGATCCTACACTTGTAATGTTTAACCAGGCAACGCAATCCGGCTGCGGATTTGCTTCTGCTGCTACGGGCCCGTTTTATTGTCCGGCAGATCAAAAAGTTTACATCGACCTTTCATTTTTTGACGAGTTACAAAACCGGTTTCACGCATCGGGAGAATTTGCAGAAGCTTATGTTATTGCCCATGAAGTGGGTCATCACGTTCAAAACCTGTTAGGGATTACAGATAAGGTCGATGCAATGAGAGGGCGCTTGAGTGAAAAAGAAATGAATGCACTGTCCGTAAAACTCGAATTGCAGGCCGATTTTCTGGCCGGCGTTTGGGCGCACTATGAAGAAAAATTTAAGAATGTACTGCAGCCCGGTGACATTGAATCCGCATTAAATGCAGCCAATGCAATTGGCGATGACCGGCTACAGAGAGAAGCGCAGGGCAGAGTGGTTCCCGATTCATTTACGCACGGAACTTCTGCCCAAAGAATGTATTGGTTTAAAAAGGGATACCAAACCGGCGACATCAACCAGGGCGACACTTTTAATGCGCCGGATCTGAATTCATAGCAAGCGGTATAAAAAAAGCGATTTATTCAGTGACTGCTAATCACAGCCTTCTTTGCGTCTCGTATCAATCAGGTATTGAATTTTCCATTCGCCGGATTTCCTTACCAACTGAAAAGAATTTACGCCGCAGTGCGAAAAATTTCCCTGCCAGTAAAACTTGTAGGGCGTCCATGCCATAGCTAAAGGACCACCAATGTGAACTGCAGCAAAACTTATCCTTTCATCGGCATCATTTGCCGCAATCTTATTTATAAATTCAGCAAACCCTTCAACGGTTTCCGTTTTCACATTCCCGTTTTCATTTGTGATCGTTTGCAAAATAGCACTATCTGCAAAACAGCTTTTCAGCAGCCTTCCATCTGCCGTTTTCATTGCGGTAAAAAGCTGATTGATCACTGTTTTTACCGAATCTTCAGCCGTTTGTGCTTTTGAAGTCATCATGCCGGTTATGAGTGCAAGAAGTAGAATTATACGTTTCATCAATTTGATTTGAAAGAATAAATATAAACCATAAACAGCAGTTTTTAGTCCAAAAATGACGGACGGTGTTTTCACATCCGGCTATCTTTTAAAAATCCATAGCGCAGGTTCGTACCCTCTGTCCAATACAATTTCTTGTCCGTTAAATTTTACTGCATCGTATCGATTGTATTCTCCCTCTATCGGTCCCGAAAATTTCACAACATCGAGCAGTATTGTATCGATCTTTTCTTCATTAACCTGCAGATAAAATGTTTTTGAGATGTTTTCAGAACTTCTTAAAGGAGCGAAAACTGTAGTAGCATAATAAACCGTCTTTCCAGCTTGTAAAAACTGTTTAATCTTTAAATCTTCTACAAATTGTATTTCCCCGTTTGAAACGTACGACAACTTCAATTTATCCGATTCGTTTAGTAGCGGATCACCATCTGCGGTCATTAATGTAAAATCAAAAGAAGGCGGCATTACGTTGGCGTTGGGAACCGGATGCGTATTCTTTTTGCAGCTTAGGGAGAAAGCGATAATCGCTAAAAAAATAATTAGGAGGAATGGGAATTTGAATTGAAAGGCTTTCATCTTTAAATAGCTTTGGTTAAAAAAATATTCATAACATTACTACTTTTTATCCTATTCTGTTCAACGGCTTTCGCTCAATAATAAGAAATTATCAGGTCGTGCTTATGAAAGACAAATAATGCTATTCAGTGTTCAACTTTAGTTGCTTCAAAAATTCGATTTGTCCCGCATTTATTTTTTCCTTTGCAACCTGAAGCGAAAACCATTCTGCTTTATCCACTTCATCAAAATCTTTGAATGTTCCGCTTTTTGGCGGCCATTCGAGCGTAAACTTATTGGATTGAATGAAGCAGTTTTCAAAATCCCGTTCAACCATCCAGGCTTTGATTCTTTTACCGCTGCTCAATTTTACCGGTTCTAATTCCACAAAATCGTCGCCGTCCATTTCATTGCCTGTTTCTTCAAAAAATTCCCTTTTTGCTACTTCGAGTGGATCTTCTGCATCGTTGTACTCTCCCTTTGGTATACTCCACGCGCCCTTGTCTTTTTTTTGCCAGAATGGGCCGCCCGGATGAACGAGAAGCACTTCTATTTCATCTTTCTTTTTCCGGTAAACCAATAGTCCTGCGCTTTGTTTGGCCATGAATCGAACTTTTCCTGGAAAAGAAAGTTAAGCATTCTCAGCTGAAACAAAAAACCCGCTGCTTTATACAGCGGGCATTTATTTTTGTTTTGTTTTTCTAATCAGGTCATTGCATCTTAAGCACGCTTAAGGCAATAATCCAGGAATAACTACTGCAATGTTCCCATTGCCTGCACGTTACTTCCGTTCATTACCCTCACCCGATAACCTTTTTTGCTGATGAGATCGGAATAAGTAACTGCGAGATTATTCGTCATCTTAACCGGGCTTGTTACGCTTAATCCGTTATTACCGTCAACAGGATTTAAGTTGGCATACACAAAATCCACTCCTGACACTGAATCGGCATTGACGATGGCAGCCGGCATGGAAACAGAAGGAACGTAGAATCCGCTTGTCAGCTGAATGGTCAACGATGCGGTACTGTCTGCCTGTTGCTGAATGGTAAATGTTCCTGCTTCAACGGGCGAACCCTGTGAATAATTGTACAGAATGTATTGCTGAGAGGGTAGATCCGGTTTGTTGGAGTCTTTCGTACAGGCAGTAAATAAGGCGGTTGAAATTAAAACGAAAAAGAAAACATGCTTCATCGATACGTACTTCATAATTATATTTTTCTCATAAAAGCCAAAAACTATACCACCGGAAAAAGGCTGTTTGTTAAAGTTATTTTATCGTAACAGGATCCTTTCTTTTCGCCAGAATATCGTCAATTATTATTTTTGCATGCACCCTTGAATTTTCAATGAACCATTTGTGGGTATCCATTCCACCGCAAACAACTCCGGCAAGATAAATGCCTTTTTGATTGGTTTCCATGGTGGAGATATCATGCGCGGGACATTTTTTTTCGTCATCCGAAATTTCAATTCCGAGTTCTTTCAGGAAATCAAAATCAGGCTGGTATCCGGTCAAGGCAATAACAAAATCATTGGCAACGGTTATCCTTCCTTCCGGTGTTTGCACGTCTACTTCCGTTTCCCTGATCTCTATAACCTGCGAACTGAAAAATGCTTTGATGCTTCCTTCTTTAATGCGGTTATCAATGTCTGGTTTTACCCAATATTTTACCCGATGACTGATTTCCGGAGCACGTACAACCATAGTTACCTCCGCTCCTTTCCGCCAGCATTCGAGTGCCGCATCAACAGCAGAATTGCTGGCGCCGATGACGATCAGTTTTTGGAATGCGTAATAGTTTGGATCTCTATAGTAATGCTTAACCTTCGGCAAATCTTCGCCCGGCACATCAATCTTTTTAGCTACATCATAGAAGCCCGTTGCCACAATAATATTTTCAGACATGTAGATCGACTTTTCGGTTTTCACCTGGTACAACTCACCGACTTTTTCCACTGCTGTAACTTTTTCAAACAAATGAATGTTCAACTGATAATGCGCGGTAACCAGCCGGTAGTATTCCAAAGCCTCGTTTCTGCCCGGCTTGGGTTGCATGCTCAGGAAAGGAATCTCTCCAATTTCGAGCCGGTCGGCCGTTGAAAAAAAATGCATGAAATAGGGATAATTATAGAGGCTGTTTACCAGGCTTCCTTTTTCAATAATCAAATAATTCAACCCCGCCTTTTTGGCTTCAATGCCACCGGCAAGACCGATCGGTCCGCCGCCAATAATTACTACATCGTATTTTTCCATTGGTTTTATTTCCGCTCTATTTTAAGTCACCCTCTCACCCTCTTACTTTCTCACCCTCTTACTTTCTCACCCTCTCACCCTCTCACTTTCTCACCCTCTCACTTGCTCACCCTCTCACTTTCTCACCCTCTCACTCATTCGGCTATTTTTACATACACGTGTTTTATATTCTTCTTATCTGTTTCTCTCTCATCAATATCGAAGTGCTTGAGGGATTTTATGAGTGGCGTTAATTTCGGAAATCCGAAATTTCTCGGATCAAAATTCGGTTGTTTCTTCATGATGAGATTCCCAATATCGCCCAAAAATGCCCAGCCGTTTTCATCCGCCAGATCGGAAATACTTGATTTGATGAGGTTAATATCGGCCTTATTGATCTTATCGATCGAATGTTTTTTAGATGCCTTTTTTGGTTTCCCGTTTGTTGGTTCTTCAGCCTCATCGGGCACTGCAATGATTTCTATATAAATAAATTTATCGCAGGCTGAAATAAAAGGTTTTGGCGTCTTTTGTTCGCCAATTCCAAAAACCGTCATGCCCGCTTCCCGTAACCTTATGGCCAGCCGGGTAAAATCGCTGTCGCTGCTAATGATACAAAAGCCGTTTACCTGACCGGAATATAAAATGTCCATCGCATCAATAATCATGGCCGAATCCGTAGCATTCTTTCCCTGCGTATAGCTGTATTGCTGCACCGGCGTGATGGCATTTTCCAGCAAAACTGTTTTCCATCCACTCACGGTTGGTTTCGTCCAATCACCATAAATCCTTTTAAAGGTTGGCGTGCCATATTTCGCGATTTCCTCCATTATTCCTTTGATGTTGGAATACGGGATATTATCGGCGTCTATCAAAACTGCAATGCGCAAATCCGTTTTATCGAGCATAAAAACTAATTGAATTTATTTTTGGAACAAAAGCCCTTGCAAAGATAAGATTTGAAGAAAGAACTGATTGCCTTTAAGGTTATAAGGGTTCATTTTCCAGGCGGCTGCATTGTTGCTTAGATAATAAGGATTCTTTTCTAAACGGATAGCGTTGTTGTGAAGGTAATAAGGTTTCTTCCTCTAAGACGGCAACGGTTGTTATTAAGGTAATAAGTTAATACGTTCTTTCAGGAGGACCGAAAACAAAAGACAAGAATCAAACGGGCATCCTTAACCTTATTACCTTCATAACAGG
>JAFAEW010000040.1 GCA_023423835.1 Bacteroidota bacterium
ATTCTGTATTTATCGGTATTTTACCATCTACTTTCCCTAATGTAAGAACCAATGTTGTAATACCTGAAGGAGTACAAATCTGGCTGCAGGATTATGTATCGCAACAGTTTTCAGGTTCTTTTCAACCAAACGGGAAGGAATTGCTCTGGATGATCAACGCAATCAGGATAGGTAAGGATTCTTCTGCAAGGGGCGCGGTTTCCTTTACTAAATTAATGGCGGAAATTTATACCGGCACTAAAGGTGCCTATCAACTGCAAAATACCTTTGATACCACCATTACTTCAGCCGAACTCACGACTGACTTTGGTGAGAGCCTAACCATCGCAATTATTGCACTATATAATAATTCAGTTAAACCAAACCGCAAGGTAAGACAGAATCTGAATAAGCGGGTAAGTCAATCAGCCTTAATGGAAGCGGCGGATGCATCAGAGGACTTCAAAATCCTTGCAGACAGTATTTATCCCACCGGCGTCTTTGTTACATTCAATGAGTTTGTGAATAATTCGCCTTCGATTGGGAAGTTTTATACAATGGTAGATACCGGCACCAAAGAAGTGCAGGTCTATCAGGTTTATGAGGATAGCACATCCACCTTGCTCGCTGACCTCTGGGGAATTTGTGTAAACAATGAATTATACCGCTACAAAAATGGTCAGCTTTATGCCATTGAAAAAGAAGGCGAGGGATTTACCTTATCAAAATACATAGATTTCCGCCGCAGGAAAAACCAGGCTTTTTTCTGGCGCCGCTACATCGGCGAACGGCAGGGAGATAATAATCCATTTAATGATGCACATATTTACAGAACCTCAATTAACGGCAGTCCCGATATAAAAATTGAAGCTGCTTTAATAGACATGACCACCGGCGAGATTAGTTCTTATTGACCTTTAAAAATTAAAACTAAAACCATGAAAAAGATTCTGTTTTGCATTTGTTTGTTCGTTTTTGACTTGACTTTCAGTTCAAATCTCCGGGCACAAACCTTACCCTTCGGTTCCTGCGGTATCGTATATACTTATGATGCAGCAGGCAACAGAACCAACCGGCAATACGTCTGCAACAACTTTACCGGACCAAAAGAAAGCGCAAGCGAAATGGCTGCTGCCGGCGACATCATACAGGTAGATGTTCTATATCCTAACCCTACTACCGGTTATTTTACGGTAAAGCTGTTTAACCCGCTTAAAAAAGCAACAGTAACAATTACGGATATGGCGGGGCGGATTGTCTTAAAAAAAGCCGAAAGCGGGAATATTTTGAACTATGACCTGTCGCGCCAGCCTTCAGGAGAATACCATTTGATGATAAACGATGGGGAACATTCGGTATCGATGAAGATTATTAAGAGTAAATAGGATTTTTATAATTGTTTTCCTGTCACAGCCGGAATGCATTGTAGAGATAGTTACGGTTAACGTTAATATGAAACCGGAGTTTATTAATAAATCACCCTTGCTTGCCACCGGAAGCAATGACCTTTTTGATGAAGGATTCTGATACACCGGCAAGCCGCGCTATTTCTTCCGGAGTAAACCGGCCCGATTTCACGAGATTGCGAACTATTTCTTCTCTTCCCTTTTCGATGCCTTTTTCAACTCCTTGTTCGATTCCCCTTTGGATTCCCTTTTGGATCCCTTCCTGAATTCCTTCTTTTCTTCCTTTTTCGATATATAACTCCAACGTATTCATAACATCTTTTTTGAGTGGTTGCGGTAACGAATTTAATATATTTTCTTCAATTTTTCCCCTGCTATAGAGATAGATGATAAAGCCTTTCTGCAGTCCTCCCGGCCCTTCTGCCGCTAATAACAATAATTGCACCGCATTTTGTCCGATCCATTCTTTCTCGTGGCTGTGTTTCAGTGCTAAAAAGGAGGCTGCAAGAAACTTATTGTTGAGGGTTTCTATATCTGAATCACTTAATACTCCCAGATCATTGTAAACAAATTCAAAGCCGGGAATGAATTTGTCCCAGCTTGCATCAACGTTTTCGAAAAGGTCTTTCAAAGTGCGATATTGCCACCGCGATTTGCCATGATAGATCAAAACCGGGATTATGAGGGATAAAGGTTCTTTGTTTTGAATTTGTTTTTGCAAGCCTGAAAATATGTAACTGCCGATTTGAACGGGAGTATATTTGTCAGGACGACTTTTATGCTCTATCAGCAGGCTGACTTTTACACCAGCTTTACCATCCTTCAGTTTACATGAATAAACAATATCTGAAATTGATTTCCTTAATTCCTCTGATAAATAGGAATCAGGCAACTGTTCAAGGGACGAAAGATCGAGCCGGTCTCTTACAAAGGCGGGTAGATAACTCTGAAAATAGGCCACTGCTATTTCTTTATCAGAAAGGATACTTCTGATAAAATCGTCATGAGAGGGAACCTTTTCATTCATATAGTAAAAATAATCACCTAAGACAGCTCATCGAAATTTTAATATCTGCTTTTCCCGATGCCAAAACAAATGTAGTAAGACCATGAAAGGATTAGAAACATGAATGCAGGATTATATATCACAACGGTTCGGAAATTCTTCTCAACCAACTGATCAGTGCCCTCAGAGACAAAGATTTTTGAACCAGGGTGCCGTTTATCTTTGATGAAACCTCCGAACTCAAGGGAAATTGTTATCATTTTTTAGGTTGGTTTTGATCGGAACGTTTTATCCATTCACAGCTACATTCACTTCAATTTGCGGCCGTTCAATTAAAAAATCAGCCATTTCATCATTCATTGTAAATCCTTTCTCTAAGCTGTAGAGCGAAACTTTCGTGTTGTTTTCCAGATCATGCAAATGAAATTTCAACGACGCTTTCCCTGGATTTTGCCGAATATTATTTTCCATGAATTTTACGAATTCTTCGTTCACCATTCCACCGGTTAAGTTGAGTTCGAGCTGCTTCGTGAGCAATTGTTTGGCGGTTTCGAGCAAAACAATGGATGTAACCTTAAACTCGTATTGCTCGCCATTGAACCGCTTTTGAAAATGTCCGGTCACGAGCAGGTTTTTACCGGGATCAAGAAAATCCTTAAAGTGCATATAATCGTTGCTCCACAAGGTTATCTCGGTTTTGCCGGTGAAATCTTCAATGCATAAAATGCCGAAGTTTCTTCCGGTTTTTGTAACCCGGTGCTGCGCCTCTGTTACCAGGCCTGCTATCTTAAAATTGCGGTTGCCGGAGGCAGCGATAAGGGTATTTGAATCTTTGATCTCATTAAACTCGCCAAGTGGAAGAATACCATAATATTTGATCTCAAATTTGAAGTGATCGAGCGGATGCCCGCTGATAAAAATGCCTGTTACTTCTTTTTCATAGTTCAGCTTTTCCGTCAGCGACCATTCTTCACAGGCAGGAATTTTTGGCGGGTCGATTTCAGGCATCAGTGCATCGCCAAAAAGGCTGAAAGAGTTCTGGTTTTTGTTGGTCTGGTAAACGTTTCCAAATTTTATAATCCTCTCAATTCCGTTCTGCGTTTCGCCCGGCGGTGTATAAAAGTACTGCGACCGTTTCAGTTCGGTGAAGCAGTCGAAAGCACCCGAATATACCAGATTTTCGATACTCTTTTTATTTACCGACCGTTGATTAATGCGTTTGATGAAATCGAAAATACTTGCATAAGGACCATTGGCGCGTTCTTCAATTATCTTATCGATAGCCGCATCTCCTACGCCTTTTAAACCACTGAATCCAAATCGGATCTCGCCTTTTTTATTTACCGCAAATCCTTTGAAGGATTCATTGATATCCGGCCCGAGTACCTTTAGATTCATGCGTTTACATTCTTCCATGAAAAAGGTAATCTTTTCAATGCTGCCGGCATTATTTAAAACCGCAGCCATATATTCACCGGGATAATGGGCCTTTAAATAGGCGGTTTGATAAGCAACGATGGCATAACAGGTCGAATGCGATTTGTTGAACGCATATTGTGCAAATGCCTCCCAATCGGTCCATACCTTTTCGAGTATTTCGCGCTTATAACCTTTTGACATCGCTCCGTCAATAAACCGGCTTTTCTTTTCATCCAAAGTTTTACGGTCTTTTTTCCCCATCGCTTTTCTCAGGATATCGGCTTCTCCTTTTGTAAATCCGGCAAGCGACTGGCTCAAAAGCATCACCTGTTCCTGATAAACCGTAATGCCGTAAGTTTCTTCCAGGTATTCCTTCATTTCGGGAATGTCATATACTATTTCTTCCCTTCCATGTTTTCTTGCGATGTAATTTGGAATGTATTGAATAGGACCGGGACGATAAAGCGCGTTCATCGCAATCAGATCTTCAAACTTGTCGGGTTTTAATTCACGAAGATGCTTCTGCATACCCACACTTTCAAACTGGAAAGTGCCGTTGGTTTCGCCTTTTTGATACAACATCAAAGTGGCTTCATCATCCAGTGGAATGTTATCGAGATCAATCTCCAATCCGTAATTCTGTTTGATCAGATCGAGGGCATTTTTAAGAATAGAAAGCGTTTTTAATCCCAAAAAGTCCATCTTTATTACTCCCGCTTCTTCAATTACGCTTCCTTCAATTTGGGTAACCCAAAGGTCAGAATCCTTGGCCGTAGAAACAGGAATCAGTTCGGTAAGATCTGTGGGTGCGATGATGATTCCCGCCGCATGAATGCCGGTATTTCTTACCGAACCTTCCAATTTTTCGGCAGATTGCAATACCTGGCCGCG
Organism: Bacteroidota bacterium; assembly: GCA_023423835.1. Taxonomy (GTDB): domain Bacteria; phylum Bacteroidota; class Bacteroidia; order Chitinophagales; family Chitinophagaceae; genus JAFAEW01. The sequence goes on from JAFAEW010000040.1 coordinate 4,702, forward strand.
AATATCATTTCCGCTGTAAATATCTCTCAGTTTTTTCGCATTTTCTAATTCCTCCGGAGTAAGTTCATCTTCCAGTGGTTTTTCATTTTCCTTTGCTTCTTTAGCAGTGACCGGAGCCGTTAAAATTCTTTTCAGCGAAGTTCCCGGCCGGTCAGGAACCAATTTTGCCAATGCATTACTTTCCGCAAGTGGAAGATCCATCACCCTTGCCACATCCTTAATACTCATCTTCGCAGCCATTGTACCATAGGTAATGATCTGCGCCACCTGATTTTTTCCGTATTTGTCTATCACATATTCGATCACCCTTTGGCGGCCTTCATCATCAAAATCCGTATCAATATCCGGCATTGATTTCCGGTCGGGATTTAAAAACCTTTCAAACAGAAGACGATATTTTATCGGATCGATGTTGGTAATTCCAATACAATAGGCAACCACACTGCCTGCCGCCGAACCTCTTCCCGGACCCACAAAAACGCCCATATCTTTTCCCGCCCGGATGAAATCACTCACGATCAGAAAATAGCCTGCAAAACCCATCGTCTTAATCGTAAACAATTCAAAATCGAGTCGCTCCCTGATTTCCTCTGTTATTTCACTATACCGTTCCTTTGCTCCCTGATAAGTGAGATGGTGCAGATAATTCCATTGATTGAGGTTATCATCCTCACTCGTTTGAAAGGCCGGAGGAATTGGAAAGGCGGGAAGCAGAATGTCTTTTTTTAATTGTAAAGGTTCTACTTTATCAACAATTTCATTTGTTGAATCAAGCGCTTGCGGAATGTCGGAAAAAAGCTTTTCCATTTCATCCGTCGTCTTGAAATAAAACTGGTTATTCGGAAATTTGAAACGCCGGTTTTTCAACTGAAGATCATCATTCACAAAGTCATCAAATCCCGGCGTGCTTTGCTTTTCACCGGTATTGATACAAAGCAGAATGTCGTGTGCATTAAAGTCTTCCTCATTGGTGTAGTGGCTGTCATTGGTTGCAATTACTTTCACGCCGTATTTTATGGCAAATTGAAGTAAGACCGAATTCACTTTTTCCTGTTCGGGTAATCCGTGCCGTTGAATTTCCACATAATAATCCTCCCCAAACATATTCAGCCACCAGTTAAATTCTTTTTCTGCCCCGGCCTCATCGCCCGACAAAATCATCTGCGGCACCCAGGCTCCGAGACAACAGGTAGTTGCAATCAACCCTTCATGGTATTTTTCAACCAGCTTTTTATCTATACGCGGATATTTACTGTACATTCCTTCGATGAAACCAAGGGATGTAAGCTTGACAAGATTTTGATATCCCTTTCTATTTTTTGCCAATAAAACCTGGTGATATCTTTTGTCTTTCTGTTCTTTCGAAAAGGTTTTACGATGCATATCTTCCACCACATAAAACTCGCAGCCTACGATTGGTTTTATTACCGGTTCTAAAATATCCTTTCCTTCCGGCGTTTTCCCGACGACCTTTGTATTTTTCCAAGCCTGTTTTACGAATTCAAAAACGCCAAACATATTTCCATGATCAGTAATGGCAAGGGCGGGCATATTATTTTTCGCCGCTTTTTTATACAAACTGCCGATGGAAGCTGCGCCGTCTAAGAGTGAATATTGGGTATGAACGTGAAGATGGGAAAATTGCATGCAGCAAATTTCGCTATTTTTCCCCGCAAAGCCATGCAAAAAAGTTATACACAATGAACATAATTTGCACAGAGGCAATAAAATTTATCCACCTGCGTTGGAAATAAAAGCATTGCGATCTATATTGCACCTGCCCATGAAGAAAATTTGGTATCTATATCTATTTGCTTCCTTTGGTTTTATGAGTTGCGCCAGTTTTAGAAACCTAGCTTCTCAAAGTTCCGCAACCGCAAAACCGGCACCACAAAAAAAGCAATTAAACTTTTTGGATGAATTGAGCGTTGTTCCGGGAAACAACCGCACCATTCTGGCAGAACCTTCCATTAAATCTTCCGACAGGAAAACTAGGATAATTGCAACTCCAACTTACGACGTTTCCAATTTTAATGTGATTCAGTTGAAATACGGATTGTTGCTTGATGTTCCGTTTGAAGATCTTAACAATGTCAACCTTCTCAAAAATATTGAATATTGGTGGGGAACGAAATATTGCCTTGGTGGCACCACAGAGAATTGTATCGATTGTTCTGCTTTTACAATGACGATTGAAAGGGAGGTTTTTTCAAAGGAAATCCCGAGAACGGCCGCCGAACAATTCAACCAATCAAAAAAGATCAACCGCGACGAGCTGAAGGCGGGTGATCTTGTTTTTTTTACCACCGCCCGCCACCGCGTTTCTCATGTAGGTGTCTATATTGCCAATAACAAATTTGTACATGCATCAGTCACCAATGGTGTAATGATCAGTGATCTTGATGAAAATTACTGGAAGCAAAGGTTTGTAGGCTGCGGAAGAATAGAAAATTAGGCTTTTCCTGGTCTTATAGAAAATAAAAAAAACCATCGGTCTGATGGCTTTTTTTTGTTGCGAAGGGAGGGTTCGAACCTCCGACCTTCGGGTTATGAGCCCGACGAGCTACCGCTGCTCTACTTCGCGATTTCGAGACTGCAAATATAGAGACAGCGGTTGAGATAAAAAACTTTTTTGCGAAATTTTATCCTTTTTTCTTAACGGATGATCCCCCACTTGATTCCACTGAACTGATGGTTCCGTTTCCTTTGTAATTTACGATCGATCCTCCGCTTGCTTCAACTTTCAAATCCTTGTTAACGGTAAGATTGATGATCGAACCGCCACTGGCTTCAACATCTGCACTGTTTACGATGAAGTTGTTTTCCTTAACGATACTGCCGCCGCTGGCATCGATTTCGCCCCGGTCGAAATTGGCCTCCATCTTTGAAATGCTTCCTCCGCTCAGTTCCATATCAATGGAGTTTCCTCTGATTTTTCCTTCAATAATACTTCCTCCGCTGATATCGGATTCGAGTTTATTTACCACAAAGTCATCTACCATCGTAATAATGCTTCCGCCGGATGCGCCGAGATAGGAGAGATCATCAACGGTAACATAGGCCTTCAGCTTTTTATTTCCCCAATTCCAGCTATTCCACCATTTACCTTCAACATAAATTCTAAGCACACCATTTTTCACTTCGGTAATGATTCTTTCCGCATATTGTTTTTCATCGGCACTAACAGCTACTGCCAGGTTTTTTCCCTGTGAAAGATACAACCTGATGCCGCTTCCCACTGAAACGCCGTGGAAGTCTCCAACCTTGCGGACAATAGCATTGGCATCATACACGACATTTTGCGCATTAGAATAAAAGAATGGAAAGAGTAGCAGTAAGCTTATCCCAAACAATTTTTTCATAATTGATATATTTTATAGCTAAACGAATAATCCGCAAAAAGGTTACAACGATTTTTTCTTTATACCTTTGTCCGGCAAATTAATAAGTTAAATCTTATTAAGGCTCCCGGGGTGCTTTCTATCGGAAGGCTGAGATAATACCCGTAGAACCTGAACAGGGTAATGCCTGCGAAGGGAAGGGATCAAGTCATTGAACTTCTCCACAGCATTTTTCCTGTTCCCATTTTTATATTTTAAAACATCATCTGATGAAAAATTTTTTGGGAACACTCACATTTTTATTGATGGCGATTTGTGCAGATGCACAGGTTTTCATTTCCGGAAAGGTTGTTGATGCCGTCCGGCAACCGCTGGCCGGCGCCACCGTTTCATTTTATGAAGGCGATCTTTTGAAACAACAGACCACCTCAAAAAACGATGGTTCGTTTCAATTGCAATTACAGCAAACTGTTGAGAACGGACGTTTGACGGTCAATTACATTGGCATGGATTCGTTTGAAAGAAAAGGCAATTTCCAGGATGGCGGCTATTATCTTGTACGCCTTCAGCCTTTTGATATCCTCCTCGAGCCACTGGAGGTAAGAGCCATCAGGGCTTCCGACCGCGCTCCGTTTACCAAACTCAACCTGAACAAAAAAGAACTGGAAAAACTAAATACGGGTCAGGATATTCCCTTCATTCTCGATCGAACTCCTTCTGTTACTACCACCTCCGATGCCGGCAACGGATTCGGATACACGGGCATCCGTATCAGAGGAACGGATGCCACCGGGATAAATGTTACCCTAAACGGAATTCCTTACAACGATGCCGAAAGCCAGCTTACCTACTTTGTAAACCTTCCTGATTTTACCTCCTCCGTTCAATCCATACAGGTTGAAAGGGGAGTGGGAACGAGTACGAACGGAGCAGGGGCTTTCGGAGCCACCATTAACCTGAGCACAAATGAGGTAAACAAAACCGCCTACGGAGAATCGAATAACAGTTTTGGATCTTTCAACAGTTGGAAAAATACCGTCAGGGCCGGAACCGGACTGCTTGATGATCATTTTACAATTGATGCGAGGTTGAGCCGGATCAGCAGCGACGGATACATCGACAGGGCGTTCAGTGATCTGAAATCGATGTATTTTTCTGCCGGATATCTCAATGATAAGACTTCCGTTCGGTTTAATTTGTTTACGGGAAAAGAAAAGACCTATCAGGCATGGTATGGCGTTCCGGAGGCGATGCTCAAGACCGGCCGCACCTATAATCCTGCGGGAACGGAAAAGCCCGGAAGTCCGTACGACAATCAGACAGATAACTACCAGCAAGACCATTATCAGTTATTCTTCAATCATAAGTTCTCATCTGTATTGCGGATGAATATCGCAAGTTTTTTAACAAGGGGGAGAGGTTATTATGAAGAGTACAAGGCTGACCAGGCATTTGAAAAGTACGGCTTGCCGGATGTTATATTTGGAAACGACACCATCCGCCAAACCGATTTGATCCGCGATCGCTGGCTCGATAATTATTTTTACGGCCAGATATTTTCAGTTCAGTATAAAGACCAGTCGAATGAGATTACCATTGGCGGAAGCTGGTCGCAATATGATGGAAAGCATTACGGTAACGTGATTTGGGCGCAAACCGGAATGCCAAAAGACTATCAGTACTATCACCTTCCCGCCCGCAAAAGTGATGCAAACGTTTATGCGAAATGGATGCACCAGTTTCAATCGCCCTTGTCGCTTTTTGCTGATCTTCAATACCGCAAACTGCATTATGATATGAAAGGGTTTAAAGACAATCCGGATCTTTTTATTGACCGGAAATTTAATTTCATCAATCCAAAAGCCGGTCTCAGTTATCACAAAAATGACTGGGAAGCCTATGCGAGTTATTCGATAGCGCATCGCGAGCCAAATCGTGATGATTATGAAGCCGGATCAGATGAACAGCCGACATTTGAAACCCTGCACGATGTTGAAGTGGGTTTGGAAAACAAAGAAAGCGCATATTCATGGGGCGTTACCTTTTATTATATGTATTACCGGAATCAGCTTGTATTAACGGGACAAATTAATGACGTGGGAAGCTATACCCGGAAGAATGTGCCTGAGAGTTATCGGGCAGGAATTGAATTGCAGGCGGCTTATAAGATCAGCGATCGTCTCAATCTTCAGGGAAATCTTTCGCTTAGTAAAAATAAGATCAAGACGTTTACCGAGTATGTTGACAATTGGGATAATGGAAAACAGGATTCATTCACTTATCAGAATACCGATATATCCTTCTCACCGCCGGTGGTGGGAAGTGCGGTATTAAATATAGTTCCATTTAAAAACAGTTCCATCAGTTTGATCGGTAAGGCGGTAGGAAAGCAGTACCTCGATAATACGCAAAATGAAGACAGGATATTAAACGGCTATTACCGGCAGGATATTCAGTTGCGGTACAGTTTGAAAAATGTTTTCGTCAAACAATGGGATTTTTTGATTGCTATTAATAATGTGTTTAACAAAAAGTATGAATCTAACGGATTTACATATCCTTACTATTACCA